>JAFYBB010000272.1 GCA_017540445.1 Clostridia bacterium
AACCTGTTTCTGACGCTGGGGATACCGGCGCATATCAAGGGCTATCAGTATCTGCGGGAGGCCGTGCGCATGGTGATGGAGAACCACGACGTCATCAACCGCATCACCAAGGAGCTGTACCCGGGCATCGCCCGCAAGTTCGACACCACCGCCAGCAAGGTGGAGCGGGCCATGCGCCACGCCATCGAGGTGGCCTGGACCCGGGGCCGGCTGGACGCGGTGAACCAGATGTACGGCTACCGGGTGTTCGCCCGGGAGGACAAGCCCACCAACGTCGAATTCATCGCCGTGGTGTCCGATAAGCTGACCGTGAAGAAGACGGCGTAGCCGAGGCCGACAGGCGCTGAGACAGCCCCTGTCGGTTATTTTTCACCCTCCGGCCACAGGGGCTTGCGGTACTCCGATTCCAGCGCCAGCCACCTTTCCAGAAAGGCCTCGCCCTCCGGCTGTTCGGCGATCAGGCGCAGGGCGTCCCGCGCGGCGCGGAGGAACCGGGGGTCCAGCCCGTTCAGCCCGTGGCCGGCCAGCGGGCACATGGCCCGCGCCCGCGCGTCCATCCGCACGGTCCACAGGCCGTTCCTCCCGCGCACCGGGGTCAGCGGGAAGATGCGGCACGCCAGCGGCCGGCGGCTCCGGTCGCACCGATCGTCGCACATCAGCATCGGCGCGAAGGCGTCCGGCACGACGCGCCCCCAGTCGCAGCCCGCCAACAGGGCCTCCTCGCCGGGGAACAGGTACACGCCGCCCTGGCCGTCCGCGTCCGGCGCGCAGCAGGCCGCGCCGCACAGCGAGCCGCAGTCGCAGAGCATCGGGGTCAGTTCTCCGATCGCCTGCCGGGCGCGCAGCAGCGTCTCGCGATCCATTGGAATCCCTCCGTTTCATCTCACTATATCACGCGGCGGGGGCGGTGTCAACGCCGCCGAATGCGCCGGCTTCACCAATTCTCCGTTGACTTTCGCTCCGGGAAGGGCTACAATAACATAGGAAAAGGTACAGGAGGTGTACAGCATGAAGCTGAAGAAGCTGAAGAAGCGGATGATGGCGGCGCTGTGCCTGGCGCTTGTCCTCTGCCTGGCGGCTTCGGCGGCACTGCCGGCAAAGACGGGCGTCTTCGCGGCGGCGCAGGCCGCGGAAAAGGTCAGCCTGAACAAGACGAGGGCGACGATCTATAACGGCCAGACGCTGCAGCTGAAGCTCACGGGGACCAGTGACAGGGTCGCCTGGTCCAGCTCCGCCAGGAGCGTCGCCACGGTGAACAGGAACGGCAAGGTGACGGCGAAGAAGGCCGGAACCGCGAATATTACCGCGAAGGTGGGAAACGTGAGGTACACCTGCCGCCTGACCGTGAAGCCCGCGCTGAGCCTGAAGAAGTCGGCGCTGAGCGTGAACGCGGGCGACAGCGTGAAGGTGGGCGTGACTTATCCCCTGAAGGGTACCGTGACCTGCAAGTCCAGCGAACCGTCGGTCGCCGCCTGCGCGGTGAAGCTGAAGGACAGGAAGTACCGGCTGGTGGTTACCGGCAGGAAGGCCGGAAGGGCGATCATCACGTTGAGCAACAGCCTGACGAAGGACAAGGCCAGCCTGACTGTCACGGTGAACGCGGCCGGATCCGAGCGGATGGAGCTCTACGGCTACCTGGGCCAGAAGAGCCTGGACGCGCTCGAGGCCGCGCTGACGGACAAGCTGACCGCCAAGCCCGAGGGCCGGTATACCAACGCGGGCCTGAGCATCGGTTTTTACGCGGACGACGAGGGCCTTCCGAAGATGATCCGTGTGATCGAGCTGCTCAGCGGCAAGGCGGCGGATGCGTATGAAATCTGCGGGGTCCACAACGGCATGACCCGGGCGGAGGCGGACAAGGCGCTGAAGGCCTTCGGCTTTGAGTTTGACACCGACTGGGGTCCGGAAGACGGTGTTGAATACTGGGGCGACGACAAGGCCGGCGTGGGCTGCGTGTTTTCGTATTGGTATGACGGCGATATCGTCAGAGATCTGTACCTGAGGTACTGACAAAACCGCGCGGGAGCGCGGGTGGAACAGAGCGCGATACAGACCCAAAGATTCATAGAGGTGTACAGTATGAAGCTGAAGAAGCTGCTGTTGGCGGCGCTGTGCCTGGCGCTGGCCGCGTGCATGGCGCTTCCGGCGGTCATGGCGGAGGAAAGCACCGTGCTGACCGCGGACAAGACCGAGATCACCCTGGTCAAGGGCCAGTCCGTAGACGTCACGCTGACCTACGAGCGCTTGGGCAAGATCTTCGTCAAGTGGGACAATGCCTATGCCGTCAGCTGCAAGATGAGCGATGTGTGGGACGGCAAGAATACCACCATGAAGGTCACGGGCCTGGGCGTCGGCAAGACCACCATCACCCTCACCGACAGCGAGACCGACGGCGAACTGAAGATCAACGTCACGGTCACCGACGGCAAGCAGGCGAACAAGGACCTGAGCACGCTGATGGGCATGACGGTGAGGGCCGCCAACAAGACCCTGCCCCACGCGCTGAAGGCCGCAAAGTCCGGTTACGACAACGGGTATTTCAGCGTGAAGCGCAATTCGCTGAAGCGCATCAAGCGCATCACCCTCTACAACGGCAAGGGCAGCTACCGGCTGTTCTCGGTGTATCCGGGCCAGAAGCTGACCAAAGCGGCAGCCAAGCTGAAGAAACAGGGCTGGAAGCTGGCCAGAAAGAGCGCCAAGGGCGACATCTACCTGAGCAACGGTGACTCCGCCCACGCGGTCCGGCTGGTGCCGAACGCGACCCGGGTGGGCGAGATCATCTATTACATTCCCTGACGGCGGTGGGCATATGGTGATATTGGGCATCGACCCGGGCCTGGCGACGCTGGGCTATGGGGTGATCGAGGTCGTGGGCGACAAGCGCAAATTGATCCAGTTCGGCACGCTGACCACCCCCGCGGGCCAGCCCATGCCCCAGCGGCTTCGGGCGATCTACCAGGGCATGAACCAGCTGCTGGACATCTACGCGCCGGACGAGGTGGCCTTTGAGGAGCTGTTCTTCTCCAAGAACATCACCACCGGCATCGCGGTCAGCCACGCCCGCGGCGTGGCGCTGCTGGCCGTGGTGCAGCGCACCGACAACCTGTACGAGTACACCCCGATGCAGATCAAGCAGGCCGTGACGGGCTGGGGCGGCGCGGACAAGCATCAGGTGCAGATGATGGTCAAGACGCTTCTGAACATGAAGCAGATCGCCCGCCCCGACGACGCCGCGGACGCCCTGGCCGTGGCCCTGACCCACGCCAATTCCATGAACATGAAGAAGATGTTCAGGATCCAGTAGCGATAGCAGGAGGTCCTCCATGTTTGCACATTTTGACGGCATCGTCGCAGAGAAGACCGCGGATTCCATCGTGCTGGACGTGAACGGCGTGGGCTATCTGCTGTACGTCAGCGGGGCGACGCTGTCCATGGCGCCGGCGGTGGGCGAGCGCATGAAGCTGTACAGCGTGCTGAACGTGCGCGAGGACGCGATGGAGCTGTTCGGCTTCTACAGCCGCGAGGAGAAGTCCATGTACGAGCGCCTGAAGGGTGTGAACGGCGTGGGCAGCCGCACGGCGCTGCAGATTTTGTCCGCCATGAGCGTGCGCGACCTGTCGCTGGCGCTGGTGGCCGGCGACGCCAACGCGCTGACCCGGGTGCCGGGCATCGGCAAGAAGACCGCCCAGCGCCTGGTGCTGGAGCTGAAGGACAAGGTGGAGGACAGCCAGCTGACCGGCAGCGCCGCGGGCATCGCCCCGAGGGCCGCTTCCAACGGGCCGGAGGGCGAGGCGATCGCCGCGCTGGTGGCCCTGGGCTACAGCGCCTCCGAGGCCGCGAAGGCGGTGTCGCGCTTCGCGGGACAGACCGAAAAGTCCGACGAACTGATCTTCCTCGCGCTGAAGAGCCTGGGATAGCGCCGCGCGCTGACATAATTTTCACCTTCCCGCATATATAGTGCCATACACATGCGGGAAGGTGATTTTATGTTGACGAACAGCGTCGAACTGGCCCACGACCTGCGCATGCCGCTGCAGCTGATCCGCTCCAGCGCGCAGATGCTGCGGCTGTCCCTGGAGGACGACTCGGTGGACGCCAGGACCTATGTGGACATACTGGAGGACTCGGCGGAGCACATGCGCCGGCTGCTGGAGGGCGCGCTGGAAAGCTGCGGCCGGGCGCAGGCGGTACAGGGCCCGCACCCGGTCAACGCCGACCTGGTGGCCTGCGTGCGCGGGCTGTGCGCCAGCTGCCGGCCCTACGCCCGCCAGTGCGGCGTTTCGCTGCGCTGCGGGGGCAACGTGGCGGCGCTGCGCATGGCGCTGGACGCGGACATGCTGTCGCGGATACTGCTGAACCTGATCTCAAACGCGCTGCGCGCCACGCCCGCGGGCGGCAGGATCCGCGTGGGCTGGCGGGCGATGGGGGATTCGGTCGAGGTCAGCGTGGCGGACGACGGCCCGGGCATACCGCCCGAGCGGCTGCCGTACCTGTTTTTAGCGGGCGAGACCGACGGCGGCCACGGCTACGGCCTGGCCATCGCCCGGGAGCTGGCCGCCGCGCTGGGCGGCGCGCTGACGGCCCGGTCCACCCCCGGCAAGGGCAGCGTGTTCACACTGCGCCTGCCGGTGCGCTCGGCCCAGGCGGGTTAGAGTGCCTCGGCTCAGGTAGTTTCGTATTATCAAGCCTGATGACAGCATTATACAGGCATCCCGGCGGCGTTTCAATTTGAAATGACGCCGCTTTTTCATAGCGCACCCTTTTCCCGTCCGCGCCATAGGATGGGGCGAGACGGAAAGGAGAGGGTATGCATGGATTACGTGATCATCGGCGGGGACGAGCGCTTCGTCCATCTGGCCAGGCTGCTGTCGGAGAAGGACATGCGCGTGGGCGCTATCGGAAGGGGGTCTCATGAGGGGGCGGCAAGCTGGGCCCAGGCGCTGGCCGACGCCCAGAACATCGTGGTGAACTGCCCGCCCGCTATGCGGGATGGGGACGTGACGCTGGAGGAGATACTCGGCCTGGCGCGGCCGGACGCCCGGGTGTTCGCCTGCGGGCCGCGGCATCCCGACAAGCCGGACGGGCGGCTGATCGACCTGTGGGCGGACGAGTCGCTGATCCTGGAGAACGCGCAGCTGACCGCCGAGGGCGCGGCGGCCTCGGCCATGCGCGCCGGCACGCGCTGCCTGCGGGGCATGCGGTGCCTTGTGATCGGCTATGGCCGGATCGGCCGGGCGCTCACCGAGATACTGGTGGCGCTGAACGCCCGGGTCACGGTGGCGTCCCGCCTGCCGGAGCACCGCAGCCGGGCCTCGGAGCGGGGCGCGGCGTCGGTGGAGACGGCGTCGGTGGAATCGGCGCTGCCCGGGCACAAGCTGATCGTCAACACCGCGCCGTCGCCGGTGCTGGACGCGGCGGCGCTCTCGCGGGCGGACGGCGACGCCATGCTGATCGATCTGGCCAGCCCGCCCTACGGCATCGACCTGCACGCCGCATGGGCGCTGGGCCTGCGCGCCTGGCGCGAGCCGGGGCTGCCGGGCAGGTATTGCCCCCACAGCGCGGCCCAGGCGCTGCTGGCCGCGATGGACAGAGCCGTGAGGGAAGGAGGCGCGGACCATGAGTGAGCTCTTTGGAATGCGCGTCGGCTGCGCGATGACCGGGTCGTTCTGCACCTTCAAGGCCGTGTTTGAGGCTTGGCGCGCCCTGAGGGACGCCGGGGCCGAGCTCACGCCGATACTATCCTTCAACGCGGCGGCGACCGACACCCGGTTCTGCACCGCCGAGGAGGTGGCGCGCACGCTGCGTCAGATCACCGGCAGGGCGCCGCTGACGGCGCTCAATCAGGTGGAGCCCATCGGCCCCAAGAAGCTGCTGGACGCGCTGGTGATCGCGCCCTGCACCGGCAACACGCTGGCGAAGCTGGCCTCGGGCATCGCCGACACGCCGGTCACGCTGGCCGCCAAATCGCACCTGCGCAACGGCAGGCCGCTGGTCATCGCCCCCTCCAGCAACGACGCCCTGGCCCAGAACGCCAAAAACCTCGGCCAGCTGCTGGCCATGCGCAACGTGTACTTTGTGCCCTTCGGCCAGGACGATCCCGTTTCCAAGCCCAATTCGCTGGTGGCGCGCTTTGAAAAGCTGCCGGAGGCGGTGGCATGCGCGCTGAAAGGGCGGCAAATGCAGCCCGTACTGGCCTGAATTCGACGGAATTGGCGCAATATCGGTTATGTTGATGTAATTAACCAAATCTGTCATTGACACGACAAACCCGTTTTGATATACTAAGCAAGCTGTCGCGAGCGCGGAAGCCCGAGCGGCGGCGAGCGAACCTTGAAAACGATACAGACAAAGACGAGAAGAAAGTCAGAATTCTATGAGTGAAACGCCACGAACCGGGGCGAAGGGAGGGCTTTGGCGAGTCCGAGCGGAGGCCTGGGGGCGTGGATGAGGATTGAACATCAGAGTTTGATCCTGGCTCAGGAC
>JAFYBB010000273.1 GCA_017540445.1 Clostridia bacterium
CACTGGAAAGCGCGCTGCGCCGTTTCAAGCGCAAGACCGCCCGTGATGGCATCCTTGCCGAAGCCAGGAAAAGGGAACATTACGAGAAGCCCAGCGTAAAGCGTAAAAAGAAGGCTGAAGCCGCTCGTAAGCGCAAGTATTGAGCCAATGAAAGCCCCTCTGGGTACCCGGAGGGGCATTTTCAGTTGTAACCCATTCATTATTCGTTCGCACTGACATACCCTGTTGCGCACGGACATACCCTATATCAAGCACTGTACATGCGATATCAAATGCTGCTGTGGCCTCATGCCAACGCGCGCTACCAGAGCGAATCCGTTCGCCTCGCGGCGGCGGAGCTTCGCCTGATGCTGGATCGCCTGGCGCCCGAGGCTGCGATCCGCGCCGGCGGCCTTCCGGACATGCCCTGCCTGGAACTGGACTATCCGCAAGCGCCGGACGACGCCGTTATCGCGGCGATTTGCCGCCATTCCCTGATGTATGGCCTGTTTGAGGAACGGGACGGCTTGCTGCGCCCTGTGGCGGGCCGCGCCGCGGCGAAGGTGGGCGCGGACCTGCCGTCGATACTCAAGTACAAGGGCAAGACCAACGAGATGTTCCTTCAGCTGCTGGTCAACGCGGCGCTGTACGCCGGCGACTTCTGGCGCGACGCGGACGAGCCGCTCGCGCTGCTGGACCCCATGTGCGGCCGGGCGACCACGCTGTTCGTCGCGGCCAACCTGGGCTGGGACGCCACCGGCGCGGACGTGGACAAAAACGACCTGAAGGAAGCGGAGAAGTTCTTCAAGCGCTATCTGGAATACCACCGGCTCAAGCACGGCGTAAGCCGCGCTTCCCGCACCCTCAGGCAGGGCGGAAGCGCGCCGGAGTGCCGGTTTGACTATGCCCCGGACGACAAAGCCCCCCGGCGGGCGCTGACGCTTTTGCAGCTGGACGCCTCCCGCGGGAGCGAGGCCCTGGGCAAGAGCGCCTTTCACCTGATCGCCTGCGATCTGCCCTACGGCGTGCGCCACGACGCGCAGCCCGCCCCCGGGGCCCGGATGGGCGGCGACTGGCTGGAGGGCCTGCTGCGCCGGGCGCTGCCCCAGTGGCGGGCGGTGCTGAAGCCGGGCGGGTCGGTGGCGCTGTCCTTCAACGCCCAGAGCTTCAAGGCCGGGCGCCTGCGGGCGCTGATGGCCGAGGCGGGCTTTCAGGTGATGGAGGGCGGCCCCTGGGACGGATTTTCCCACTGGGTGGAGCAGGCGATCACGCGGGATATCGTCGTTGGAGTTAAGGAGTTGCCAGTAGCCAGTAGTCAGTAGCCAGTTAGTGGATAGTTGTTGGAATGGGAGACAGCGGATTTTACACGGAGGTAAGTATGGATTATCAGACCCTGCAAATCAAGACCGTCGCGGACTTGCGCAAGCTGGCCAAGGATGTGGGCCTGAAGATACCGGCGGGCACCAAGAAGAGCGTGCTGATCGACATGCGGCTGGAGGCGGACAGAAAGGCGTCCAAGCCCGCCGAAAAGCCCGCGGCGGCGAAGCCGAAGCCCGCGGCGGAACCGGAGAAGGCCGCGGCGGAACCGGAAAAGCCCGCGGCGGCGGAATCGGCCAAGCCCGCGGCGGAACCGGCCAAGCCCGCGGCCCGCAGGGGCAGGCCTCCGAAGGCGGCCCGCGCCGCCGAGACGCCCGCAAAGCCCGCCCAGGCCAGGGGCAGGGCGAAGGCCAAGCCTGCCGAGGCCAAGCCCGCGGCGAATGCGCCCGAGGCGAAAACGCCCGAGGCCAAGCCCGCGGCAAAGGGAGCGGAGGCGAAGGCGCCCGAGACCAAGGCACCCGAGGCCAAATCCGCGGCAAAGGCGCCCGAGGCCAAGTCCGAGACCAAGGCGCCCGAGACCAAGTCCGAGGCGAAGGCGCCCGAGGCCAAGCCCGCCGCCAAACCCGAGGCGAAGCCGGAGGCCAAGCCCGAGGCAAAGCCCCAGGCAACGCCCGCGGCGAACGGCCCGCGCCGGGTGGTGCAGAACCGGGGCGCCATGCCGTTCCGAACCAACCCGCGGCCCGCGGCGGAGGCGCCTCAGCGCGGCCGCTTCCAGAACCGCAACGGCGCGCGGCAGCCGTTGGGCGACGCGCGCAACATGGCCGGGACGGGCCAGCGCGCCCCGGGCTTCCGCAACAACCGGCCCGAGGCCCAGCCCCGCACGTTCCGGCCCGCCGAGGCCGCCCAGGCCTCCGCCCAGCCGGCGACGCCCGCCCAGCCGGCGGCGTCCGCCCAGGCCGCCGAGCAGGAGCGCCCGGCGCGCCCGGAGGGCTACTACAACGCCGAGTACAAGACCTCCAACCCCGCGGTGCCGGAGATGCTGGCCGCCGGGGAGTGCGGCGACGGCGCGGGCGTGCTGGAGATTCAGCCCGATGGCTACGGCTTCCTGCGGGCGGAGAACTGCCTGCCCGGGCCGAACGACGTGTACATCTCCATCGCCCAGATTCGCCGCTTCAACCTGCGCAACGGCGACTACGTGGTGGGCAAGACCCGCGCGCAGCGGGAGGGCGATCGCTTCGGCGCCATGCTCTACATCACCGAGGTGAACGGCGAGAGCCCGGAGAAGACGGCGGACCGCTCCCGCTTCGAGGACCTGGTGCCCATCTACCCCGACGAGCGGCTTCGGCTGGAGCCGCCGGAGGGCAAGGCGGACCTGTCGCTCAGGCTGATCGACATGCTCGCGCCCATCGGCAAGGGCCAGCGCGGCATGATCGTGTCCCAGCCCAAGGCGGGCAAGACCACGCTGCTCAAGAAGGTGGCCAATGCCATCACCACCCAGTATCCGGACGTGCACCTGATCGTGCTGCTGATCGACGAGCGGCCCGAGGAGGTCACCGACATGCAGCGCAGCATCAACGGCGAGGTCATCTACTCCACCTTCGACGAGGAGCCCGAGCACCACACCCGCGTGTCCGAGATGGTGCTGGCCCGGGCCCAGCGGCTGGTGGAGATGGGCAAGGACGTGGTGGTGCTGATGGATTCCATCACCCGCCTGGCCCGCGCCTACAACCTGACGATCACCCCCACGGGCCGGTCGCTGTCCGGCGGCCTGGACCCGGGAGCGCTGTTCAGGCCCAAGCGCTTCTTCGGCGCGGCGCGCAACATCGAGAACGGCGGCAGCCTCACCGTCATCGCCACCGCGCTGGTGGAGACCGGCAGCCGCATGGACGACATCATATTCGAGGAATTCAAGGGCACCGGCAACATGGAGCTGCACCTGGACCGCAAGCTGTCCGACCGGCGCGTGTTCCCGGCCATCGACCTGGTGAAGTCCGGCACCCGGCGCGAGGAGCTGCTGCTCAGCGAAGACGAGATGAACGGCGAGCTGCAGGTGCGCCGCATGCTCTCCGGCGGCAAGCAGCAGGAGATGTACGAATCGCTGATCGACCTGATGAGCAAGACCTCCAGCAACGCCGAGTTCTTCACGAAGTTAAAGGGTTGGCTGGCGGTGGTCGAAAAGGACGGCTATTCGCTGGGGCGGTGACACAAAACGGCGCGGCGCAGATCCGAACGGATTTGCGCCGCGCCGTCGTTTTGCCCCGATCTACTCGATCAGCATCGCGTCGCCGAATGAGAAGAAGCGGTACTCCATGTCCACGGCCACCTTGTAGGCCGCCAGTATCTTCTCCCGGTCGTACAGCGCCGAGACCAGCATGATCAGCGTCGAGCCGGGCAGGTGGAAGTTGGTGATCAGCGCGTCCACCAGCTGGAAGCGGTAGCCGGGCTTGATGAATATGTTCGTGTCGCCCCGCGTGGCCGTCAGCCGGCCATCCCGCGCCGCGGATTCCAGCGTGCGCACGCTGGTGGTGCCCACGGCGATGATCCTGTTGCCCCGGTCGCGGGCGGCGTTTACCCGGGCCGCGGCGGCCTCGGACACCTCGAAGTACTCCGAGTGCATCTCGTGGTCCTCCACGTTCTCCGCCTTCACCGGGCGGAACGTGCCCAGCCCCACGTGCAGCAGCACCGGCACGATTTCAACGCCCTTTGCGCGGATGCGTTCCAGCAGCTCGGGCGTGAAGTGCAGCCCGGCGGTGGGCGCGGCGGCGCTGCCGTCCTGCTTCGCGTACACCGTCTGGTAGCGGTCCCGGTCCCGCAGCTTTTCGTGGATGTAGGGGGGCAGGGGCATCTCGCCCAGCGCGTCCAGCGCCGCCTCGAAGCTGCCCTCGCACTCAAATTCCACCACGCGCCCGCCCACGTCGGTGTTCTCCAGCACGCGGCCCGTCAGTCGCCCGTCGCCGAAGATCACCTGCGCGCCGGGGCGCAGCTTTTTGCCCGGGCGCACCAGCGTCTCCCAGCGCTTGGGGCCCAGCTGCTTCAGCAGCAGCACCTCGCAGGCCCCGCCGGTGGGCCGCTCGCCGTACAGCCGCGCCGGGATGACCCGCGTCTCGTTCACCACCAGCACGTCGCCGGGGTTCAGGTATTCCACGATGT
Organism: Clostridia bacterium; assembly: GCA_017540445.1. Lineage (GTDB taxonomy): Bacteria > Bacillota > Clostridia > Christensenellales > Aristaeellaceae > UBA2862. The sequence goes on from JAFYBB010000273.1 coordinate 4,447, forward strand.
CGTAGAAGTGCCGGTGCTCGATCTCGCCGCTGTTCCGGTGCAGCACCATCAGGCGGCTGTGGTCCCGGGGCTCCACCGGCGTCTGGGCGATGCGCGCCTCCGGCAGGTCGTACATAAAATCAGATAGTTTCATGAGATTCATCCTTCGGTATGCTGAAGTTCAAACTCCACTTCGTCCAACCCGTCGGTGATGTTGTTTCTCCGCCCGGTCGGCACGAAGCCCTCCCGGCGGTACAGCCTTTCGGCGCCGGCGTTGTTCTCCAGGATCCACAGGGTGGGCTTGCCTTCGCAGCGGCGCACGGCATACCGCAGAAGCGCCGTGCCGAGCCCCCGGTTCTGGCAGTCCGGCAGTATGTACAGATCCTCGATCAGGCTGCCGGTGACGGAAACGACGCCCACAGCCCTGCTGTCCACCTTCAACAGATACAACTGCGCGCCGTGCGCCAGCTTGTCGGAAAGATACTGAGCCTGCCGCTGGGCCGTGTGCAGCGCCACAAACGCCTCAGCGCAGAAGGACCGATGGGATTCCTGCCAGGCTTCGGCGTGAACGCGGCCCGCGTCGGCGATGTCGCCCGGCCCCGCGGGAACAATTTGAATGCTCACAGCTCCATGCGGGTTTGGCCGTCGCCGGCATTGGCGGCGGGCCGGGGCATCTTCAGCCCCATGTGGTCGTAGGCGGCCTGGGTGCACACGCGGCCCCGGGGGGTGCGCATCAGAAAGCCCAGCTGCAGCAGGTACGGCTCGTACACGTCCTCGATGGTGCTGGCGTCCTCGCCGGTGCTCGCGGCCAGCGTGTCCAGCCCCACGGGGCCGCCGCCGAACTTCTCCATCATCGTGCGCAGCATCGTGCGGTCCACGTGGTCCAGGCCCAGCTCGTCCACCTCCAGCATGTCCAGCGCCTCCCGGGCGATGTCCGCGTCGATGGCGCCGTCGCCCTTCACCTGGGCGTAGTCGCGCACGCGGCGGATCAGCCGGTTGGCGATGCGGGGCGTGCCGCGGCTGCGGCTGGCGATCTCCAGCGCCCCGTCGTTGTCGCACGCGATCTTCAATATCTGGGCCGAGCGCCGCACGATCACGGCCAGCTGCTCAGGCGCGTACAGCTCCAGCCGGAAGGTGATGCCGAAGCGGTCGCGCAGCGGGCTGGTCAGCATGCCGGCCCGGGTGGTGGCCCCGATCAGCGTGAACTTCGGCAGGTCCAGCCGGATCGACCGGGCCGAGGGTCCCTTGCCGATCATGATGTCCAGCGCGTAGTCCTCCATCGCCGGGTACAGCACCTCCTCCACCTGGTGGGAGAGGCGGTGGATCTCGTCGATGAACAGCACGTCCCCGGCGTTCAGATTGGTGAGGATCGACGCCAGGTCGCCCGCGCGCTCGATGGCCGGGCCGCTGGTCACGCGGATGTTGTGGCCCATCTCCGCGGCGATGATGCCCGCCAGCGTGGTCTTGCCCAGGCCGGGCGGGCCGTACAGCAGTATGTGGTCCAGCGGCTCGCGGCGGCTGATGGCGGCCTGCATGTACACGCTCAGGCTCTGCTTGATCTTGTCCTGGCCGAAGTATTCCGCCAGCGAATGGGGGCGCAGCGATTGCTCCGCGTCGTCCTCCTCCTGGCGGTAACCGGTGGTGATGATCCGTTCTTCGTCGTTCATAGTGTCTCTCCTATCCGCGCCGCCGCAGGAGCTGGGCGGCAAAGGTGCGCAGGGTTGTGACCCGAAGCAGCAGGCAGCAGCCGACATAGGCAATAAGCGACGCGCCGGCGCACAGGGCCAGCCGCACGAACACCCGGCCGGTGCCGACGGCAGGGGCCATCGCCCCGTCCAGCACCGCGCACACGCCGGCGCAGACCAGCGTGGCGACGGCGATCTTTATGAGGTCGGGGACCAGCTTGCGAAAGCCCAGGCGCCTGAAGCGCTTTTTCAGCATCAGCAGCAGCGCGGCCATGCCGCAGGTCCCGGCGATGGAGGTGGCCAGCGCCAGGCCGTTGGCGCCCATCAGCCTGCGCAGTATCAGGTTCAGCACGATGTTCAGCGCCACCACCAGGCAGGAGACGCGGAAGGGCGTCTTCGTGTCCTGCAGCGCGTGGAACACGCGGTTCAAGAAGTCCCTGAGCCCGAAGGCGGGCACGCCCACAACGTAGCACATCAGTATGCCGGAGGTGACCCGGGCCGAGTGGATGTCGAAGCGCCCGCGCATGTAGGCGAACTTGATCACGTCCAGCCGCAGCACCACGGCGATGGCCACGATGGGCAGCGCCGTCAGCGCGATCACCAGTATGCAGCGCCGCAGCGTCTCCAGCATGCCCTTGCGGTCCCGGGCGGCGGCCAGGCGGCTCATCTTCGAGAACATCACCGTGGTCAGCGGCACCATCAATACGCCCAGCAGGAACGTGATCAGCCGGTAGGCGTAGCTCATGGCCGATATGTCGCCGGGGTTCAGGCCCGAGGCCAGCGCGTGGTCGATCATGTGGTTCAGCTCGCTGATGCCCATGGACAGCATCGCCGGTCCGGCCAGCGCCACCAGCCTGTGGAAGCGCTTGTCCCCGAAGTTGAGCGTCGGGGTGTAGCGGAACCAGCCCCGCAGGAACGGGATCAGGATCAGAAGCTGCAGCAGGTTCGCCGCGAACACGCCCCAGCTGACGGCGGCGATGCCGAAGCGCTCCGAGAAGGCCACGCAGGCGACCATCACGCACAGGCTCAGCGGGAAGCCGGTCAGCTGGGCCGCGATGTACTTCTCCGCGGCGTTCAGCAGGCTCGCCACGCCGATGGAGGTCACGTTGAACACCAGCGACAGCAGCATCACCCGCACCAGCTTCACCGTCAGGCTCGCCTTTTCCGGGTCGAAGCCCACGTACACCACGCGCACCAGCGGCCTTGCCAGCGCGTAGAACAGCGCCGCGATGATCAGCGCCGCCAGCGCGAACAGGTTCAGCGTGTTGCTGGCGAACTGGTTGGCGCGGCCCAGGCTGTGCCGGTCCCGCTCCTGCACGTACAGTGGGATCAGCGTGGCCGATATGCAGCTGTTGAACAGCAGCACCGGCAGGTAAAACAGGCTGTACGCCGACACGTAGGCGTCGTTGGCGAGACCCGTGCCAAAGTAGTTGGCCAGCATCATGTCCCGCGCGAAGCCGAACACCTTGCTGAGTATGATGACGCCGGTGACCAGTATCGTCGCCTTCAGTGCGCGTTGCGTGCGAGCCAAGTCCAGGACCTCCTGAGGGAATTCATGTTGAGTATAGCATATGCGGGTTAAATCGATGTTTTGAGGGAGTAGGGAGTAGGGAGTAGGGAGTAGGGAGTAGGGAGTAGGGAGTAGGGAGTAGGGAGTAGGGAGTAGGGAGTAGGGGCGCCGATGCGGCGCCCGCCCGGCAGGGGACGGGGCGGCGCGGTTATTGCGCGCCTTCGGGGATGGGTTTGATGACGTTTTTGTAGAGCCGGGAGAACAGGATCAGCGTGGTGATCAGCGACGCTACCTCGGCGATGGGGAAGGACAGCCACACCAGCCAGTCGATTCCGGTGCGCAGGCCCAGCCGGGCCAGCAGGTAGGCCGAGGGCAGCAGCGCCACCAGCTGCCTGGCGAAGGAAACGATCATCGAGTACACGCCGTAGCCCAGCGCCTGGAACACCGAGCCCATGGCGATGCAGGTGCCCGCGAACAGGAACGTGCTGCCGATGATGCGTATGGCCGGGATGCCCACCCGCAGCATCTCCTCCGAGGCGTTGAAGATCTTCAGCAGCGGGCCGGGGATCAGCATGAAGGCCAGCAGCCCCAGCAGTATGTAGCCGGCGGCGTAGATCACCGCCATCTTGATGGCCTGGACCATCCTGCGGCGGTTCTGCGCGCCGTAGTTGTAGGCGATGATCGGTATGATGCCGTTGTTCAGGCCGAACACCGGCATGAACACGAAGCTGTTCAGCTTGAAGTACACGCCGAACACGGTGGCGGCCAGCTCCTGGGCGGCGGTGTAGGTGATCAGTATGATGTTCATCAAAAACGTCATCACCGACCCGATGGCTATCATCAGTATCGACGGTATGCCGATGGCGTAGATGCGGCCGATCATGGGCAGGTTGGGCCTGAATTTGCGCATGTCCAGACGAATCTCGACGTTCTTGCGGTGGTTCAGGAACACCGCCATCCCGAAGGCGATGATCTGGCCGATCACGGTGGCGATGGCCGCGCCCTTCGCGCCCATCCGAAGGCCCAGTATGAATATGGGGTCCAGTATGATGTTGATGATGGCGCCGGTGCCCTGGGTGAACATCGTGTAGATGGTGCGGCCGGTGGACTGCATCAGCCGCTCGAACATGATCTGGCCGAACACGCCGAAGCTGAAGCAGCAGATGGTGGTCAGGTAGTCCACGCCGTAGTTGATGAACGTCTCGACCTCGGTCTGGGCGGCGAAGAACGCGCGCACGCCGAACAGGCCGAACAGCAAAAACAGCACGTAGCACACCAGCGCCAGGAACACGCCGTTCTCGGCCACCTGGTTGGCGCGCTCCGTGTCCTTCGCGCCCAGCGCCCGGGAGAGCAGCGCGTTCACGCCCACCGCCGTGCCGGTGGCGAACCCGATCATCAGGTTCTGGGCCGGGAAGGCCAGCGACACCGCCGTCAGCGCCGCCTGGTCGTAGCGCGCCACGAAGAAGCTGTCCACCACGTTGTACAGCGCCTGCACCAGCATGGACAGTATCATCGGTAGCGACATGTTGATAATCAGCTTGGGGATGGGCATGACGCCCATCTTGTTCTCAGCGGGTGCGTTGTTCTGCATAGGCATCCTCTTTTTCACCTTTATTGTATGAAATTGTAGTATGCCCACGCGGACGTGTCAAGGCCATGTGTGTTAGGGATGGGATTGTCCAGAGCGAAATAATGTGGTATAATATATAATATATATGGTATCATGCCGCTGTTTGGAGGCTGTTGAATGTACGTTCACCTGAAGCGGGGCCTGGATTTCCTGCTTTCGCTGCTGGCGCTGGCGGTGCTGTCGCCGCTTCTGATGGGGCTGGCCGTGGCCGTGAAGGTCACGTCCCCCGGGCCGGTGTTCTTCCGGCAGAAGCGGGTGGGGAAGGGCAAGACCCATTTCATGATCTACAAATTCCGCACCATGCGCACCGACGCGCCCAAGGACCAGCCCACGCACCTGTTGCAGAACCCGGAGGCGTTCATCACGCCCGTGGGGCGCTTTTTGCGCCGCAGCAGCCTGGACGAGCTGCCCCAGCTGCTCAACATACTGAAGGGCGAGATGGCCGTGGTGGGCCCGCGCCCGGCGCTGTGGAACCAGTTCGACCTGATCGCCGAGCGGGACAAATACGGCGCGAACGACCTGCGCCCGGGCCTGACCGGCTGGGCCCAGATCAACGGGCGCGACGAGCTGCCCATCGACGTGAAGGCCCGGCTGGACGGCGAGTACGTGCGGCGCATGAGCCTGCGCTTTGACGCGCGCTGCGTGCTGGGTACCGTGTTCAGCGTGCTGCGCGCCGAGGGCGTGGTGGAGGGGGCCCAGGCGGATGGCGCCGACGGACCGTCCGCCGCCGGCGACCCGCCCGCCCCGCCGCGCATCGCGGGGCCGGGCCGCATGAACCGCGCCTTTCTGACCGTGGACCTGGAGGAATGGTATCACCTGGACTACCTGAAGGGCTATCACTGCCGCGAGAGCGGCGTGCGGGTGCTCCCGCAGCTGTTCGACTTCCTGGACATGCTGGACGAGGAGGGCGTGAAGGTCACGTTCTTCTGCGTGGGGGAGATCGCCGGTGAAAACGCGGGCCTGCTGCGGGAGATACTGCGCCGGGGCCACGCCCTGGGCTGCCACGGGCTGGACCACGACCTGCTGAGCAACAAGAGCCTAACGCAGTTTACCGACGAGACCCGCCGCGCCCGGGCCATGATCGAGGCGGCCGCGGGCCGCGCGGTCACCGGGTATCGCGCCCCCTGCTTCACGATGGAGCGGGACAAGCTGGAGGCCCTGCGCGCGCTGGGCTTTACCTACGACAGCAGCAAGATCCGCTTTGCCCAGCACCCGCTGTACCGCGATCTGCGGCTCGGCGGCTTTGAGTGTCCGGAGGACCTGGTGTACCGGGACGGCGACTTCACCGAGTACGAGATCCCCACGCTGGAGCTGTTCGGCTATTCCATACCCATCTCCGGCGGCGGCTATCTGCGGCTGTTCCCGTTCTGGCTGCTGCGGCTGCTGCTCGCGCTGTACGCCAAAAAGCACGAGAATTTCACGATCTACGCCCATCCCTTTGAGCTGACCGCCATGCCGCTGCCGCTGCCGAAGGGGCTGGGGCGCGTGACCCGCTTCCGCTGCCTGGTGGGCAGGAAGCGCAACCTGAAGAAGCTTCGCAAGGTCATCCGCTGGCTGAAGAAGCGGGGGGCGCGGTTCATCACCCTCGAACAGGACAGAAGGGAGCGTGGCCTTTCGTGACGCGCGCCATACTGCTCACCGGGGCCTCGGGCATGATCGGCAGCCGGGTGGCCCTCGCGCTGTGCGAGCGCGGCCACAGGGTGATCGGCGCGGACATCGCCGGGCCGAAGTTCGAGCACGAAAACTACACCCATGTGACCTGCGACCTGACCCGCCCGGACGACATGGAGGCCCTGTTCCGGGCCCATCCGGCGGACCGGGCAGTCCATCTGGCCGCGCTGGCCCACGTGACCGGCGAGGCGGACCTGAGCTGGAACCGCTACTTCCTGCTGAACGTGCTGGTCAGCCAGCACGTGTTCGAGTGCGCCGCGCGGCGGTCCGTCCCGGTGTTCTTTGCCAGCACCGTGGACGTGTACGGCATCCCGGACGGCCCGGTCACCGAGCAGACGCCCCTCGCGCCGCTGGGCGGCTACGCCCGCTCGAAGTGGGAGGCGGAGAACCGGCTGGCGGCGCTGATGGGCGACACCCCGTACTTCATCGCCCGCTTCGCACCGGTGTATACCTCCGACGACATGCGGGACGTGCGCAGGCGCTACTACCTGAAATACCCCAGTGTCGCCTACCTGGTGGGCGGGGGCAGGGACTACGCCTTTCTGAGCGTGGACCGGGTGGCCGACGCGGTGTGCCTCTGGGCTCAGCGGGACGACCCGCCCCGGGGCGTCGTGAACTTCTGCGACGACGCACCCTTCAACGCCGCCGACCTGGTGGCGGAGGAGCGGCGCTTCGGCAAGGCGGACCGGGTGCTGCGCGTGCCGGAATGGATGGCCCGGCTGGGCCTGCTGGCCGCGAAGCTGTGCCCGGACAGGCTGCGGCTGAACGTGAACAAGATACTGAACCCGGCCCGCTTTGATACCGGCGTCATGGCGCGCTGGCTGGGCGGCGGGGACGGCGCGCCCTTCCGCGGCCGGTGCCCCGACCTGCGGGGCGTGCGGGTGCTGCTGCTGGAGGGCTTTGCCCGCCAGAACATGGCGCTGATGCCGGCGCTGAAGAAGCTGGGCTGCCATGTGACCACGCTGAACGCCAGCCGGCTGGACGTGGGCTACGCCTCGCGCTGGCCGGACGCCAGGCTGCTGGAGCCCTGGGACCGGGACGACGCCGCAGCCTCCGCCCGGGTGATGCTGCGGGTGCTTAAGGCGGGGCACTACGACGTGGTGATCCCCACCACCGACTTCTCCGCCCGGCTGCTGGCGGACCACCACGAGGCCGTTTCCCGGCTGGCCCGTCCGGCGGAAAACGGCCCGGAGCTGTTCTACAGGGCGATGGACAAGCGGCAGACCATGGCCATCTGCGAGGCGGCGGGCGTGCCGCACCCGAGGACCGCGCCGGACGCCGGGAGCGTCGAGGCGGTGCTGGCCGCCGGCCTGGGCTGGCCCGTCGTGATCAAGCCCCGCATCGGCTACGGCGGCATCGGCTTTCACGTGCTGCGCGACGCGCAGGCGCTGCGGGAGCGCTTCGGGGACACCGCCGCCCGCTGGGGCGACCTGCTGGCCCAGCAGTACATCCCCCAGACCGGGCGGCAGCTGCAGTGCCAGGTGTTCATGGACGAAGGCGGCGAGGCCAAAAGCGCCGTGCTGTTCGACAAGACCCGGTGGTATCCCGTCACCGGCGGCTCCAGTTGCTGCAACACCACGCTGCACGACGCGCGCATCACGGGCGACTGCGTGCGGCTTTTGAAGGCCATGGGCTGGCGGGGCTACGCCGACGTGGACCTGATCGAGGACCCGCGGGACGGCGTCGCGAAGGTCATGGAGGTCAACCCCCGGGTGACCGGCGGCGTGAAGCTGTGCTTCGCCGCCGGGACCGACCCCGCCCGGCAGATCGTGGAGCTGGCGCTGGACCTGCCGGTGACCGAATACCCCGACTA
>JAFYBB010000025.1 GCA_017540445.1 Clostridia bacterium
CGAGGGCCGCGCGGGGGCCGCGCGGCGCCCCGAAGGGGCAGGGCGCGACGCCGGCGCGCGTCGGGGCGCGCCGCTCGGCCTTCTCTGAGGATAACGCTCGCTGGTCACGTGGAATGCTCCCAAATCAAATCCAAAATCTATCGCCGGGACGGGCCTGTCGCGGCTTCTCTTCGCCCCGGCGGCGCCGGAGCGGAATCGTCGTTATACACAATGATTATACCACACATACCATGGCTTATTAAGTCACATTCGCCAATGGATGTGTAAAAATCCGAATAACTTTTGGCAAGGCCCCGAATTCCCCCGCAACCGACCGGCTAACGCCGCGAAAACCATTGCGTCCGTTGCCCTGAACGTGCTATAATGGAAGCGTGAACCCAGTTCAAAAACAGTGACGGAGAGTAACATCATGCGCATCGTCCAGTTTTCCGATTCCTTCCTGCCCATCATGGACGGCGTGGGCAACGTGGTCTATCAGTACGCAATGAACCTGGCCCAAAAGGGGCACGAGTGCTACGTAGTGGCCCCGCAGACCGACACCGGCTATCGGGGCGGCTATCCGTTCGAGCTGGTGGACTACATCGGCGTGCCGCTGCCGCGGATGAAGAGCTACCGGCTGGGCGTGCCCAACCTGGACACCCACTGCCAGAACCGGCTGAGGGCCATACAGGCCGACATCGTGCACGTGCACAGCCCCTTCACCGCGGGCCAGGTGGGCCTGACCTTCGCCCAGAAGCGCGGCCTGCCGGTGGTGGGCTCGTTCCACTCCAAGTACTACGACGACTTCCTGCAGGTCACCGGCGTCGAGCTGCTGGCCGAGGTGGGCGTGAAGTACGTGGTCAACTTCTACGAGAAGTGCGACGAGGTGTGGGCCGTCAGCGCCACCTCGGCGGACACGCTGCGGGGCTACGGCTACAACGGAGGCATCCGCGTCATGCCCAACGGCACCGACATCCACCCGCTGAACGCCCAGGCGCTCGCGGAGATCTGCGGCCGCTTCGAGCTGCGGGACGACGCGCCGGTGCTGCTGTTCGTGGGGCAGATCAACTGGAAGAAAAACCTGCGCTGCATACTGGAGGCCTGCGCCGCCCTCACCCACCCGTTCAAACTGGTGCTGGCCGGGCAGGGCCCGCACGAGAAGGAAGTGGCCCAGCTGGCGGAAACGCTGGGCATCTCGGAGCGCGTCACCTTCACCGGCCACATCGGCGACCCGGAGGTGCTGAACGCGCTGTACCGCCGGGCCGACCTGTTCCTGTTCCCCTCGCTGTACGACACCTCGGGCCTGGTGGTGCGGGAGGCCGCCGCGATGAACACGCCCTCGGTGGCGGTGCGGGGCAGCAGCGCGGCGGAGTGCATCGACGAGGGCGAGAACGGCTACCTGTGTGAGGACGACGCCGAAGACCTGGCCCGCACCATCGACGGCGCGCTTTCCGACCCCGAGGCGCTGCGCCGCATCGGCGAGCGCGCCCACGACACCATACCGATCCCATGGACGACGCTGATGGACGACGTGATCGCGCGCTATCAGGAAATCGTCGAACAGAACAACCGCACAGAAAAGAGTTAAGGAGGGCATATCATGGCACATTTCCCGAAGGATTTCACCTGGGGCGTGGCCTGCGCGGCCTATCAGTGCGAGGGCGCCTGGGACGCGGACGGCAAGGGACCCAGCATCTGGGACGACTTCTGCCACGAGCAGGGCGAAGCGCATGTGAAGCACGGCGACAGCGGCGACGTGGCCTGCGATTCCTACCACCGCTTCCGCGAGGACATCGCGCTGATGAAGGCGCACAACATCCGCGCCTACCGTTTCTCCGTCAGCTGGCCCCGGGTGATCCCAGGCGGCGACGGCGAGGTGAACGAGGCCGGCCTGGCCTTCTACGACGAGCTGGTGGACGCGCTGATCGAGAACGACATCGAGCCCATGCCCACGCTGTACCACTGGGACCTGCCCAGCGCGCTGCAGCTGAAGGGCGGCTGGCAGAACCGGCAGATCGTGGACTGGTTCACCCGCTACACAGACATCGTCGCCCGGCGCTTCGGTGACCGCGTGAAGCGCTACATGACCATCAACGAGGCCCAGTGCGTCGCGGAGCTGGGCTACGGCACGGGCGTGCTGGCCCCGGGCCTGAAGCTGCCTGAGACCGAGATCGCCCGCATCTACCACAACATCGCGCTGGCCCACAGCGCCGCCCAGCGGGCCATCAAGGCCGTCTCACCGGACGCGCTGGTGGGCTTCGTGCCCTGCGGCAAGCTCTGCTTCCCGCAGAACGATGCCCCCGGGGCGCTGGACGCCGCCTATCGCGCCACCTTCGAGTACGGCGCGCGCTGGGGCTTCAACTTCAACATCGTGCTGGACAGCCTGGCCCTTCGCCGCTACGACGACAGCGCGCCCGAGCCGGTGAAGCGCTTCGCCGCCACCATCCCCGAGGGCGACTGGGATCTGATGGAGAAGCCGGATTTCATCGGCATCAACGTGTACCACGGCGACCCGGTGGACGTCGACGGCGCGCCCATCCCCCACGTGCCCGGCGAACCGCTGACCGCCTGCAAGTGGACCATCACCCCCGAGGTGATGCACTACGCGCCGCTGCTGCTGCACCGCCGCTACGGCCTGCCGATGATCATCTCCGAGAACGGCCTGTCCTGCAACGACCGGGTATACCTGGACGGAAGCGTGCACGACGCCGACCGCATCGACTTCTTGCACCGCTACCTGGTCGAGCTGTCCAGGGCCATCGAAGACGGCGCGCCGGTGATGGGCTATCTGCAGTGGAGCTTCCTGGACAACTTCGAGTGGGCCTCCGGCTACGACGAGCGCTTCGGCATCATCTACGTGGACTATCAGACCCTGAAGCGCACGCCGAAGGATTCGGCGAAGTGGTACGCGAAGGTGATCGAGACGAACGGGGCGGAGCTGTAAGTTGGCAGTTGCCACTCCCGACAAACGCCCGAACGCCCCGCGCAAATGCGCGGGGCGTTCGGGCGTTTACTCGTGACTTCGTCCTCAGAATGCAATGCCTGCGACGATCCTGCCGAGGGTGTCCACGTCGATGGCGTCGGAGGCAAAGGACAGGTTGCCGTACAGGCCGTTCTCGCGAATGGTGACGACCATGCCGCCCTCGCCGTAGTTGCTGACGCCCATCGCGCGGCCTTCCTGCACCGCGCCCTTGTCGTTCACGATGTAGCTGTAGACCTCGCCGTCCATGTCCTTGAAGAAGGTGGCGTACATGGCCTCCGCGCCGTTCTCGTCGGTCACGGAGATGCCCACCCAGTCGTAGGCGGTGTCGGTCTCCACATTGCCGACGGTCCAGCCGTCGGGCAGGAAGGTCAGCTCCGGCGCGTTGAAGCCCAGCTCGCCGTCGTCCTCGGCGGGCTCGTAGTCGCCCTCGCCGTCCTCCAGGCCCTCGATCACAAAGCCGTCGCCGCCGTCGATCTCATAGGTGTACTCGCCCTGATCCTCCGGCGCGTCCTCCACCACGATGGGCAGCCGCTCGCCGTTCAGCAGCGACACCAGGCTGTTGATGCTCGCGTCCGAGGTCAGCTTGCTGGCGTCCAGGGCCAGGGAGCCGCCCACCTTCATCATGAGGGCGCCGAAGGTCTGGTCCTCGCCCAGCGCGTTCATCTTCTCCTCGGACAGGTCGTCGATGACCATCGCGGGCTCGGCGACGTTCGCCTGATCCTCGATGGGATCGTCTGTGACGTCCAGGTCGAAGGACAGCCCGAACGACGCGTCCGGCGTACGGCCGTCCATATTGACGGTGTTGTTGGACAGGCCGTCGGCCGTCGCGTCGCCGTAGGCGCTCACGTCCAGCTGGATCGCGTCCTTCACCACCATGCCGTAGTTCATGCCATAGCTGGTGCCGCCGTCGGCATTGGCCGCCTGCACGCAGGAGGCGTTCACACGGGCGACCTTCTCGCCGTTCTGGCGGATGCCCATGATCATGTCCATGCTGATGGTGGTGGGCTCCTGGGCGGCGTTCATGCTGAATTCCACCCCGCTGCCCTGCACCTCGTAGTTGAAGTCGACGCTGAAGCTGGTCACGTCGTCCACGGCGATGCTGTGAAGATTCACCACCATCGGCGGCAGCTCCACGGGCTCGGGCGTGGGCTCCGGCTGGACGTCCTCCACAGCGCCGTCCTCGGGCGCCTGGCCGTCTTCCACGGCCTCTTCCAAAGCCTCTTCCACGGGTTCTTCCACGGTCTCCCCGTTCAGCGCCATCATGGCGGCGGGCACGCCGCTCATGTCGAGGGTCAGCACGGCGTCCATCACGTCCACCTTGCCGTCCTCGGTGCGCTGCTCGTCCACGTCCATGCGCATCTGCATGCCGAACCGATCCATGACCCCGGAGATGCTGGTCAGGCCGTTCAGGCCGCTCTCCGCCGGCATCATGTCGTACAGCTTCATCATCGCGTCGCGGTAGGCGGCCAGCTCCGGCGCGACGTCGTAAGCGCCGTCGGCCAGCGCGCACATCTGCTCGTTCTCAATGGCATAGTGATAGGTCAGCACGTCATAGTCGACTTCGTCGATGTTGACCACGTCGGGGGTGCCCTCGCCGCGATCCACGATGCTGTCAAACAGCGCTTCGCTCTTCTCCTTGATCGACGCCTGGAATTCCTTGTCCGCCACCGCATTGATCAGGCCGGTATAGGCGGGCAGGTACTCCTCAGTGATGAACTTCATAAGCTCCGAATCCTCGGCGCCGGCCATCATCGCGCCCATGCCCTCGGAGGCCAGCGCCATCACGCCATCCAGCGCCTCGGCGGTCACGTTCACGGCCACGCCGCTCTCCTTGAACAGCGCGGTCAGGCCCTTCTCGCCCACGCCCAGCTGGATGGGGAGCAGCGTGTTCCCGTTCAGGTCCACGCCGAAGTCAAACACGGCGCTCTCGCCGTCGGAGGCCGCGCCCAGGCGCGCCTGGGGCGCCAGCCGCACGGTATCTCCGTTGTAGGTCACCGCCACGTTGTGCAGCACCAGCGTCCTGGCGGACTGGGCCGGCATGCCCTCTCCGCCCGCGCCGGTCAGCATCATGGCCAGGCTCAGCAGAATTGCAACCAGACTCATGCTCATTGTGTTTCCCTCCTGTATTCGCATTCATTGTCGCGGCTGTCGCCGCACTTCTGCCACGCTCTCATATTACCATGAAAGCCCCTGAAAGGCAACGGCTTGCGCACCAAAGGCCACAAAACGACACCCAAATGTCAATATCCGGGAACAAAAGCGCGCACCGCTTGGACGGACGAGGCCCTCCGCCGGTTGCGGATTCGGATTCCGCTGCATAATTATTCATTATTATGCAATGCATCGCGTATATTTTTACATTTTCAACGTTGTAATTCGCGCGCCCGCGCGGTATAATCAAGGGCATCAAGGCCGGGCGAGGGCCCGGTATCCGTGTACGGAAAGACGGGGAGGGACCACCATGAACCTGAAGGGCAGGAGCTTTCTGACGCTGTTGGACTACAGCCCGGAGGAGATCGCCGGGCTGTTGGACCTGGCGGCAGACCTGAAGGCCAAAAAGAAGGCCGGCAAGGCCCACGCGGACTTTGCCGGAAGGAACATCGCGCTGATCTTTGAAAAGACCAGCACCCGCACGCGCTGCAGCTTCGAGGTGGCCGCGCACGACCTGGGCATGGGCGTGACGTACCTGGACCCCTCGGGCTCGCAGATCGGCAAGAAGGAATCCATCGCCGACACCGCCCGGGTGCTGGGCCGCATGTACGACGGCATCGAGTACCGGGGCTACGGCCAGCAGATCGTGGAGACGCTGGCGAAGCACGCGGGCGTGCCGGTGTGGAACGGCCTGACCAACGAATTCCACCCGACCCAGATTTTGGCGGACTTTCTGACGATCCGCGAGCGCTTCGGCAGGCTGTCCGGCGTCAAGCTGGTGTACATGGGCGACGCCCGCTACAACATGGGCAACTCGCTGATGGTGGGCTGCGCGAAGATGGGCCTGCAGTTCGTGGCCTGCGCCCCGCGCAAGTACTTCCCCGACCCGGCGCTGGTGGACAAGTGCCGCGCCATCGCCCAGTGGACCGGCGCGACGCTGAGCTTCATCGAGGACCCGGCCGCCGCCGTGAAGGACGCCGACGTGATCTACACCGACGTGTGGGTATCGATGGGCGAGCCGGACGCTGTGTGGCAGGAGCGCATCGGCGACCTGCTGCCCTACCAGGTGAACGCCGCGCTGATGGCGAAGGCCGGGAAGGACGCGGTGTTCATGCACTGCCTGCCCGCGTTCCACGACCTGAACACCGGCATCGGCCGTCAGATCCACGACAAATACGGCCTGGACGCCATGGAGGTCACCGACGAGGTGTTCGAGGGCCCGCAGAGCATCGTGTTCGACGAGGCCGAAAACCGCATGCACACGATCAAGGCGGTCATGGCGGCAACGCTATAATAATGAGGAATGAGGAGTGAGGAGTGAGGAATTGTGGTTGAAATCCTACGGATTTCTTTGACAGATTCACGCCGCCGCAATCCCAATTCCTCAATCAAACAAATCCCGCAGGGATTTGCACCGCCATTCCTCATTCCTCACTCCTAATTCCTAATTAAAGGTGATATTATGTCCAAAGCATACCTGATCTTATCGGACGGTACCGTCTACGAGGGCGAGGGCTTCGGCGCGCCGGTTTCCTCCGCGATGGCGCGGCACTTTTCCACCAGTTCGGGGTTTGGGAAGTACTTCTTCGGCGCGCAGGCCACGAAATCCAGGCCCATCTTCGCGCTGCCCACCATCAGCGAATTGCCCATGTTGTAGCGGGCGTC
>JAFYBB010000274.1 GCA_017540445.1 Clostridia bacterium
CCAGGTCAGCGCGTACCGGGCGTCCTTCGGCGTCAGCGTCGTCTTCAGCGCAAGCGTCTTGCCCGCCTTCAGCGCGGCATTCTTGCCCTGGGTGATTTTGACGGTCTTCGGGGCCTTCGGATCGGTGACCTTCACGGTCAAGGTCAGCTTTTTCCCGTCCGTCAGCTTCACGGTGATCTTCGCCTTGCCGGCCAGCTTCGCGGTCACCAGGCCCGCCTTCGACACGGTGGCCACAGCCTTGTTGCCCGAACTGTAGGACTTGGCCTGCGCGCCGTCCAACACGATCTGCAGCTTCTTGCCCGCCTTCAGGGTCTTGGAGGCGCTCTTCGTCAGCAGGAAGCCGTTCTCCGGGAGCGCCAGCTTCGCAACCTCCGCCTGAGCGACCAGCACCTCGCCGCACACGGAGCAGTGGCTGCCCTCGGTCAGGCCGGTCTTGGTGTAGGTGGCGGCGACGGCGGGATCGATCACCGGGGTGTGACCGGTAGCGGGCACGACCTCCTGCTTCACCAGCACTTCGTTGCACACCTGGCAGTGGCTGCCCTCGGTCAGGCCAGGCGTGGTGCAGGTGGGGGCAACATAATCATCCTCCTCCTCGTCATGTCCTTCTGCCTCAATGACTTCCTGCTCCTCCAGCACCTCGCCGCAAATCGAGCAGTGACTGCCCGCGGTCTTGCCGTCCTCGGTACAGGTGGGTTCCACCTCGGGATCGTAGACGATGCTGTGTCCCGTCGCAGGGACGACCGCTTGCTCCACGAACACCTCGCCGCATTCCGGGCAATAGCTGCCCTCTGTCAGACCGGTTTCGGTGCAGGTTGCCGCAACTGCAGGTATCGGGGCTACGGTATGCGTATGATTGACATCCCTGAACTTGATCCCCCTATCGTTTGCATAGGTTTGCGCATAGGAGCCCTTCGTGCCGGCTATGATCACTTTGGATGAAGAACCGTGATCGAAAGCATTTTCGTTGATACTGACGACGCTTTCCGGAATCGTGATTTCCAGCGAAGGACAACAGCCAAACGTATAATTCCCAATGTTGACAACGCCGTTCGGAATCTCCATTTTTCTCAAGCTGCTGCAATTATAGAACAGGTAATCGGATATACTGAGAATCCCGGACGGCAGCTTGACCGTCGTAAGATTGGAGCAGCTGCTAAACGTCTCCTTGCCCATACTGACAACGCTGTCCGGGATGCTGACGCTGGCCAGCGCACTACAGTTCTTAAAGGCGGCTTCTCCGATGCTGGAAACGCTGTTGGGAATAACGACGCTCACCAGATTCGAACAACCGTTGAACGTTCCGGAGACAATCGTTGCGACGTTGGCTGGAATGGCGATTGTCGTCAGGCTGGTACAGCCGTAGAACGCCTCCTCGCCTATACTTGAAACGCCAGCCGGAATCTCGATGTTCATCAGCCTGCCGCACTCATAGAATGCGTAAGGGCCAATTGATGTCAAGGTGCCGGGCAACGATATTTTTATTAGTCCGCTGCATTTGGAGAACGTCGACTGGCCCAGCCCTGTAATCCCTTCAGGGATATCAATGCTGCTGAGCCTGGCGCATCCTCTGAATGCAAATCTACCGATCTCTTTGAGGCCCTCTGACAGCGTCACGCTCGATAAACCGGAACAGTCAAAGAACGCATAATCTCCGATGCTTGTAACACTGCTTGGAATGACAATGCTGGTCAGGCTGGTACAACCATAGAATGCGTTAGCGCCGATGCTCGTTACGCCTTCTGGTATAATAATATTGGTCAGCTGTGTGCAATTCTTAAAAGCTTCATCGCCTATACTCTTAACGCCTTTTGGAATAACAGCGCTTGTCAGGCTCGAGCAGTTCAAAAACGCGCTATCACCGATGCTGGAAACACCCTCGGGGATAGCTATACTGAAAAGACTGCTACAGCCGCTAAACATTCCATTGGGAATGCTGTTGATATTACTCGATAGTTTTATGCTAAACAGGTTGGTACAGTCGCGAAATACTTCATTCCCTATGGCCGTCACGCTGTCCGACATAACAACGCTGGTCAACTGTTTACAGCCGCCAAAGGCCCAATCCCCAATGCTCACTACGGAATCTGGAATGGTTACACTTGAAACACTGCTTCCTTCAAAAGCAGCGCTTGTGGCGCCCATTCCCCATTCAACCCGTTTGCCCCAATATATGGAAGGGCCTCCTCTGATTTTTTTAACAGTATTCGGGATCACCACATCTCCGCCGGGGCCATTGTACCATACCAATACGCCGTCTTCGTCAATTTCAAAATCATCCTCCGCGGACATGACCGCCGGTTCTCCGGAAGCCTCGTCCCCTTGGCCAAAACCGGTGTAAACCGGTCCCTCCGCTTCAACACCGATCCCATCTTCGCCCAGCGTCAGCTCTCCACTCTCCTCGGCCGCGGGCTCCAGCGCCTCGGCAAAGACCTCCGGCTCGCCGTCCGGCGTTTCCTCCGCCGCCATGATCGCGGCGACCTCTTCGTACTCGATCTCCAGTCCCTCCGCCAGCACGCACAGCGGCAGCGCTGTAGCCATCAGCATAACCGTCAACAGCATCCAAACCCGCTTCATATTCCCTTCCTCCATTCTCATTGGGTGTTGTTTCAAGCTTGAAACCACCGTTTGACACCATCATAATATAACTATTGGGTGTTGTCAACCCCTAAAAGGCATTTCATAAAATAACTGTCAGTTGTTAGAATAAAACAGGATAAGGAAGATGGGAGGCGTCGAGATGCTGAAGAATTTGAAATCGCTCCGGCGGGAATACGGCATCAGCCAGCAGCGCCTTGCCGACGCCATCTTCGTCACACAGACCTCGGTGAACAAGTACGAGAATCACGATACGGAGCCGGAGATCGAGATCCTGAAGCGCATCGCCGACTACTTTGACACCACCATCGATTACCTGGTGGGTCATTCCGACCAGCGCTACCGGCCCGAACGCATGAAGCCCCTTCAGCTGTCGCCAAGGGAAGCGCGATTGGTGGAGGCCTGCCGAGCGCTGCCCGAGGAAAAGCTGCAATGCGTTGAACAGGTGGCACGGCTGTTTCAGGAAGATGAAAGCCCTACAGACAGAAAACCCACCTAACGCACTGGAAGACGGGGCATGATATGAAGGACTATTGGGTCATACTGCGCGAGCTTCGGGAAGACCGGGATTTGAAGCAAGACCCTCGCCCGGGTGCTGGGCACCACGCAGCAGGTCTATTCCCGATATGAAAACGGGATCAACGAAATGCCGATACGCCACCTGCGCACGCTGTGCGAATACTACAATGTCAGCGCGGACTACGTGCTCAGCCTGAAGCGCAGGTAGCACTGGTCACAATGGCTGCCATATGAATGAGAAGTGAAGCGCGAGGAGCGAGAAGCAATAGTGCAGGAGACCGGATTGCCACATCAGGGGTTGTCTCAAAATGCGTATTGCATGCGTGAAGCATGCGTAGGGGCGGCCAATGGCCGCCCGCCCGAGTACGAAACGCATCGTACTTCCCGGCGGACGGCGCATCGCCGTCCCTACTCCATGTACACGCTTGCATAACCTATGTGTTTTGAGACAGCCCCTTCCTCGCAATCAACACAAGGCCCGATCATACTTCGATCATTGTCATTGCGAGGCGGCCGAACGCAATGAGGCCACGGCAATCCGTCCCCCGCATCCTTCTGCTCCTAACTCCTCACTCCCAACTCCTCACTCCGAACTCCACTCTTCACTCTCCACTCTTCACCCTCAGGCACACCGCCGTCATATCGTCCCGATGTCCGCCCGCGGCCCGTCCGGCGGCGTCCAGGGCGCGGCGGGCCAGGTCGCGCATGTCCTGCGGGGGGTCGAGCAGCAGCGCCTCCAGGGCCGCGTCACCGGCGGCGTCCATCACGCCGTCCGAGGCCATCAGCAGCACGTCCCCGGGCTGCAGGCGAAGCCGGCAGTCCCCGGGCTGCACCGCGTCGAGTATCCCCAGCGGCAAGCGGCCGCCCTCGACGCGGCGCACGGCGCCGTCCCGGGCGATCAGCGTACAGCAGGCGGCCAGCTTTGTCAGCCGTGCCTCGCCGGTGGTCAGGTCCATGACCAGCATGTCCACCGTGGCGAACATCTCCTCGCCGCCCCGGTTCAGAAGCAGCGCGTTCACGGTGTCGATGGCCAGGCCCGCCGGCGCGCCGGCCTTCAGGAACCGGCCGATCAGCCGCACCGCCGTGGCGCTCTCCCGGGCCGCGCCGTCGCCGCTGCCCATACCGTCGCAGATCAGCGCCAGCAGCCGCCCGCCCGACATCCGGCAAACCAGGTGGCTGTCGCCGCAGGGCGCGCCGGCCTCCCGGGACGCGCACAGCACGCCGGTCTCCACCCGCAGCCGGGGCCGCCGCGCAAACCGCGCCTCGCCGCCCGACAGCCCCGCCACCGCGTAGCGCCTTCCAAAGGTATGCTCCAGCCGGACGGCGGCGCGGCGGGCCAGCGCCGGCGTCCACCGGCCGCCCGCCAGCGCGGCGACGATCTCCGCCTCCCCGCCGCCCAGCGCCATCACCGAATCCACCGCCAGGCCCGACTGCGCCAGCGCCGCCGCGGCCCGGGCCGCCTGCCGCCGGCGCAGCTTCATCGGCACGGCTTGGCGCCGGGCCAGTCCCTCGACCATTTGCCGCGCCTGCTCGAACTGCCGGGCGACCAGCCGGTTCTCCGAACCCCGCCGCAGCTCCGCGCGACGCGCGGCGGCGAAGTCCTCCAGCGGCTCCTGCAGGCGCTCGGGGATCAGCCGCCCCCGGCGGCAGCGCCGGGCCAGCTCCGGCGGCCCCTCCCCCTCGAACAGGGGCGCCTCCCCGGACTGGGCCACCGCCCGGGCGATCAGGTCGCACAGCAGCCGCGCGCCGCCGTCCCTGCCGCCGTCCCAGCACTGGGCGTAGCCGCCGCAGCCCGCGCACAGCGCACCCCGCAGCTTCTGGATCAGCGCCTGCTCGTCGGGCAGCTTCACCGGCGCGCGGTAGCCCTCCGCCAGGTCGCCGAAGGCCGCGCCCAGCGCGTACAGCCGCCGGGCGGCGTCCCGCTGCAGCCGGGCCGCCAAGAGCTGGGGATCGCAAGGGTCCGGGTCGGCGCGCGCCAGGTTTGCCGCGGCCCGGGCCCATCTCTCGGGCAGCGCGGCGGCCGCCAGGCCCG
>JAFYBB010000275.1 GCA_017540445.1 Clostridia bacterium
CCTCAGTCAGCCTGCGGCTGCCAGCTCCCTCTGAGAGGGAGCCTTTTGGCGGCGAAACGGGCCAAAGCCTCCCTCTCAGAGGGAGGTGGCTCGGCGTAGCCGAGACGGAAGGAGTCCGTATCCCACAAGTTTCCGTGAAGCGCCTAAAAAAGTGGAGCCGCGCACAGCGGCTCCATTTTTTCAGAAATTCCGTTCCACAAACGCCCGGTCCGCGCCGGCGAAGTCGTAGTCCCGTATCGCCTCCGGCGCCGCCCAGGCGACGGCGTTGCAGTCCAGGGTCCTGGGTTCGCCTTCCGCGATGCGACAGTCATAGAACAGCACCAGCACGTCCCGGTCTGCGTAGCGGTGGCAGACCGCGTCCACGATGCGGCCCACCTCCACGCGGATGTCCAGCTCCTCCATCAGCTCCCGGGCCAGCGCGGCCTCGGGGCTCTCCCCCGGCTCGATCTTGCCGCCGGGAAACTCCCACTTCAGGGGGTTGTGCGCGCCGGGCCTGCGCTGGCAGAGCATAATGCCGCCCCCGCGGCGGATCACCGCCGCGACCACCGCCATCATGCCGCATTCACCTGCCGGATATGCCTTCCGCTGCACAGCAGCGACACCCGCGCGCCGGGCCCGGGGAAGCCCTCGCGCTTGGAGGCGTTCAGGTACAGTATCCGCACATCCCCGTCGCTTCCGTCCGCCGCCGGCTGCTCCAAACGCAGCCGCTCGGCCAGGGCCGACGTGTGCGCGGCCTCGCCGCCCCGGTTCGGGTCCTCCGCCGGGCGCAGCCGCACCGTCAGCACCATCGCGCCGTCCTGAAGCTCGGGCACCTCGGCGATGTCCAGCACCGTGCCCTCCAGCTCCCGCGTCAGGCCCTGGGCCATGTCGTTCAGGAAGCGCTTGTAGCGCAGGTTGGGCCACAGCCAGGCCAGGAAGCCGTAGCACGCCGCCACGAACATCAGCGGCCCGATCACCATCGCCAGCCACTGAACGCCCGCCTTCAGCGCGTAGATATACCCCGCCAGCAGCACCGCCATCACCGGCCCCAGCACCAGCAGATTCCCGCGAATCCTGCCATTGATCTGATCCATATCCTTCTGTGAATACATACTCCCTACTCCCTATTGCCTATTGCCTACTGCCTATTGCCTACTCCCTACTGACTACTGGCTACTGGCTACTGGCTACTTCTCCCTCGCCATCTCGATCACGTCCCAGATGCGCTGCAGGTCGTCGCTGTTGTAGTAGAACAGCGTGATGCGCCCGCTGTCGGGGGTGCCGTCCAGGCGCACGCGGGTGCCGAACAGCTCACGGGCCATGTTCTCCAGCTCGCCGATCTGGGCGTCCTTCGGCACGCGGGGCCTGGGCGGCTCCGGCTTCACCGGCTGGGCGCAGATGCGCTCCAGCTGGCGCACGGACCAGCCCTGCTGCACGGTCAAATTGGCCAGCTGCACCTGGCGGCGGGGGTCCACCGTCACCAGCGCCCGGGCGTGTCCGGCGGACAGCTTGCCCGACGCCAGCAGCTGCTTCACGCTGTCCGGCAGGGTCAATAGGCGCAGCAGATTGGCCACCGCGGGGCGGCTCTTGCCCAGCCGTTCGGCCACCTTCTCCTGGGTCAGCCCGGCCTCGTCCATCAGCCGGCGCACGCCCATGGCCTCCTCCACCGGGTTCAGATCGTCGCGCTGCAGGTTCTCCACCAGCGCGGCCTCCAGCCGCTTCTGGCTGTCCCAGTCCCGCACGATGGCGGGGATCTCATCAAGCTCCGCCAGCCGGGACGCCCGGTAGCGCCGCTCGCCGGCGATGATGGTGAACCGCTCGCCCGCCGGGGCCACGATGATCGGCTGCAGCACGCCCACCGCGCGGATGGACGCCGCCAGCTCGTTCAGCGCCGCCTCGTCAAAGCTGCGCCGGGGCTGCTCCCGGTTCGGGTCGATCTGCCCGATGGGCAGCAGGCGCACCGCGTCCACGTCCTCCCGGGTTGCGGGCACCTCCGCCGCCTTCACCGGCGCGGCGGCCTCGGCCACCACATCCTCGCCCAAAAGCGCCCCCAGGCCCCTGCCCAGGCCGCGCTGTAGCTTCTTTGCCATGGTTTTACACCCCGTTTCTGTCTATCAGTTCCTCCGCCAGCGCCTGGTACGCCTTCGCGCCGCTGCAGCGGGCGTCGTACAGGTGGATCGGCAGGCCGTAGCTGGGGGCCTCGCTGAGGCGCACGTTTCGGGGGATGGCCGTCTCGAAGGCCTCGTCGCCGAAGTGGTTGCGCACCTCCTGGGCCACCTGAGCGCACAGATTGGTCCGCCCGTCGAACATCGTCAGCAGTATGCCCTCCACGGCCAGGTTCGGGTTCAGCCGCTTGCGCATCAGCTTCACCGTGTTCACCAGCTGGCCCACGCCCTCCAGCGCGTAGTATTCGCACTGGATCGGTATCAGCACGCTGTCCGCCGCCGTCAGCGCGTTCAGCGTCAAAAGGCTCAGCGAGGGCGGGCAGTCGATGAATATGAAGTCGTAGTCGCCTTGCACCGGGGCGAGCGCGTCCTTCAGCAGCTTCTCCCGGTTGTCGACGCCCACCAGCTCGATCTCCGCGCCGGCCAGCTCGATGGCGGTGGGGATCAGGCTCAGCGGCCCGAAGCCGGTGTCCAGCGTGGCCTCGGCGGCGGAAGCCTCGCCGATCAGCACGTCGTACACCGTGTGCTCCCCCGCGCCGGCCTTGCCCAGCCCGCTGGTGGCGTTGCCCTGGGGGTCGATGTCCACCAGCAGCACCTTTTTGCCCAGCGCCGCCACGCAGGCGCTGAGGTTCACGGCGGTGGTGGTCTTGCCCACGCCGCCCTTCTGATTGGTTATCGCTATGATCTTGCCCAAAATACCATCCCGTTTCAGGTCCCACAGGGAAACCCATATGATCCATTTATTCCATTATACGTCATTTCATGCCCGAGGGCAAGACACATCGCGCAAAACTAACCAAAATCACAGGGACGGTTCTCTGTGTCAATGACACAGAGAACCGTCCCTGTGATTTTGGTTTGAAATCTGGGCCAAAACGTGCTATAGTCGTATCAGTACAATGAGAGGGGTGCATGACGATGAAGAAGCTGATCGCGCTGCTGACGCTGCTGTGCCTGGGGCTGACAGGCCTGGCCCTGGCCGAGGAGCCGCCGCTGGGCCCGGGCTGGAACCTGGGCAACACCTTCGACGCCTATCTGGACGGGCAGAATATCGACCCGATGGACCTGGAGACCCTCTGGGTGGGCGCGCGCACCACCGAGGAAGACGTGGCGGCCGTGGCCGACGCGGGCTTTGAGGTGTTCCGGCTGCCGGTGTCCTGGCACGACCACGTGTCCGGCGACGATTTCGCCATCGACCCCGCCTGGATGGATCGCGTGCAGGAGGTGGCCGACTGGGCGCTGGCGCGCGGCATGACGCTGATCCTGAACTCCCACCACGACATCGACCAGCGCTTCTTCTACCCGGACTCGGAGCACTACGACCAGTCCGAGCGCTACCTGACCGCCATCTGGGCGCAGATCTGCGAGCGCTTCGGCGGCTACGACGACAAGGTGATCTTTGAGTTCATGAACGAGCCGCGGCTGAAGGACACGGCCATGGAGTGGGCCTTCGCCGAGCACACGCCGGCCTGCGTGGACGCCGCCGACTGCATCGGCCGGCTCACGCAGCGCTGCGTCGACGTGGTGCGCGCCTCCGGCGGCAACAACGCCACCCGCTGGCTGATGGTCACCCCCTACGCCGCCAGCCCCTACTCGGTGCAGACCGACCACTTCCGGCTGCCCGACGACCCCGCCGGCCGCCTGATCGTGTCGGTGCACACCTACACGCCCTACGCCTTCACGCTGAAGCCGAACGGCGTGCGCCGGTTCGACCCCACGAAGCCGTATCAGGTCAACGAGATCAACAAGGTGCTGGACATCGTTTGCGACAAGTACGTCAGCCGGGGCATACCGGTGTACATCGGCGAATTCGGCTGCGTCGACCGCGACAATCTGGAGGACCGCGTGGCCTACATGCAATACTTCTGCGCCACCGCCAGGGCGCGCGGCATCTACATGTGCGTGTGGGACAACAACATGTACAAACAGGGCAACGAGTGGTTCGGCCTCCTGAACCGCGCCACCGCCGAATGGTACTTCCCAGAGGTCGTGCAGGCCATGATCGAGGCCAGCAAATAACGCCGCCAAAATCAAGGGGGCTGTCTCAGAACACATCGTTTTTACAAGCGTGTATATGGAGTAGGGGCGGCCAATGGCCGCCCGCCGGGAAGTACTATGCGTTTCGTACCCGGGCGGGCGGCCAATGGCCGCCCCTACGCATGCTTCACGCATCGAAAACGCGTTTTGAGACAGCTCCCCCTGATTTTGGCGGCCGGGATATTACCAGACGGCCGTGCTGCTCAGGCCCTTCTTCTGAAGCAGCTTCTTGTAGGCCGCCTTATTCGCCTTCGCGCAGGTGACGGCCATCTTCTTGTACGTCTTGCCAAAGGCGTTCGCGCCGACCGTGGCGTCGGTCAGCTTGCCGGTCTTGATCCGCAGCTTCTTCAGCTTGCCGCAGGCGTAGAAGGCCTTGTCCCCGATTTTGCCCACCTTGGCGTACAGCGTGAACTGCGCCAGCGCGCCGTCGTTGATGAACGCGGCGGCGCCGATCGTCGTCACGCCCTCGCCGCCGGTAGCGGTCTTCAGCTTCGGGCAGTCGCCGAAGGCCTTCTTGCCGATGGTCGTCACGTATTTGCCGATGGAGAGCTTCGTCAGCTTCTTCAGACCCTTGCAGGCGCCCGCCTGTACGGCGGTCACCTTGTAGGAGACGCCGTCCACCTTGACGGTCTTCGGTATGGCGATGGATGTGACGGACTTGTCCTTCGGGCCGGTAAACGTCGCCGTCTTCTTCGAGGCGTTCAGCTTGTACCGGAGCCCGTCGACCACCGCGGCGGCCTTCGGGGCCTTCTCCGCCTTGGGTTCGGATTCGACGCCCTTCAGCGTAAATTCCGACATCTGCACGCAGCCGTCGCCGCAGTTGTCCAGCACCTCCATCTTGAAGTACTCGTACGCCTCGGCGGCGGGGCTGACGGTAAAGTCATAGTTCGTGTAGTCCTTGTCCTTGAGCACAGTGTCGTTGGTGACCCTGTGGATCTCATTCCAGCCGGCGTCCTTGCGGCCCAGCTTCTTGTTGCTGCCGTACAGCACCCAGGTCCTGGGATTTCTGCCGTTGTAATAGGAATTGTCGTTGCCGGTCATGATCGTATAGCCGGAAACGGCGATGGGCTTCGGCGCCTTCCAGATGAAGTACACCGACTTGGTGATGGTGCAGTACTTCGTATCCTTGTCGTCGTCGAACAGGTACTTGATGCCCTCGCACTCGTAGTGGCTCTTCGTGGCGTCGAGCACCGTGCCCTTCTTCATGGCGTAGGGCACGCCCGGGTCGGGAGAATCCGTCTCAAAGCCGCCGTCCTCCCAATTGCCGGTGCCGCCGCTCTCGCCGGAGCCACTGCCCGAACCGCTGCCCGAACCGGAACCGCTGCCGGAACCCGAACCGCTGCCCGAACCGCTGCCGGAACCCGAGCCGCTGCCCGAGCCGGAACCGCTGCCGGTGCCGGAATCGCTGGTGAAAACCCTGCCGGTGCCGCCGCAGTTCGCGCAGTTCTTCATGCCCGTGCCCGCGCAGTTGGTGCAGAAGCTATAGCCCCCGCTGCAGCTGCAGGGCGTATACTGGGTCTGATACTGATAGGTGGTCGTGGGCCGCATCATGTGGGTGATCGGATCCATGGTGTAGGTCGTCGTCGGAACCATCTGCTGGGTCGTCTTCATGCCGGTGCCGCCGCACAGGACGCACCGGATGCGACCGCCGGTACACATGGTGCAGGGGAACCTGCCGCTGCCGCCGCAGACCGGGCAGTTCTTCTGCGCGGCCAGCGCCGGCATGGCGGGACACAGCAGCGCCAGGATCACGACCAGCGCGAACAGGCGCTTCACACGGTTCATCTTCTTCATGGAATCTCCTCCTCTATCCGGTATGGATTACTTGGTCTTTGCCTTATCAACACTGGACCAGTCGGACCAGTACTTCTTGCCCTTCACCGTCTTGTAGCAGCGGATGCGCACATACCAGGTCTTCTTCGACGGCAGCTTCTTCAGCACACACTTCGTTCCGGTCTTTTTCACCGACAGCGCCTTCGCGCCCTTGAAGTGCTTGTTCTGTGCGTACTCGATCTCGTAGCCGCTGACGCCGGAGGCCTTCTCCCAGCTTGCGGTCACTTTGCCCTTTCCGGCCTTCAGCTTCAGGCCGCTGACCGGCTTCGGGTTGATGCTGAAGGCCGCCTTTGCCGTGCCCGCGTATTGCCCTTTGCCGGTGACCTTCACCGTGGCCGCGCCG
>JAFYBB010000276.1 GCA_017540445.1 Clostridia bacterium
CCACCATCATCTTGAAGGGCTGCATCGCCACGTTGATGGAGGTGTCCAGGAAGATCAGCGAGAAGAGCCCGAACCACATGGCGCCGTTGAGGCCCAGCATCAGCCGCTGGCTGAAATTGAGGCTGCCGGCATTGGGCAGGAAGACCATCACGAGCACGGCCACGAGCGCCCCCACGAGCAGATAGGGTTTGCGGCGGCCCATCGGGCACCAGGTGCGGTCGGAATACTTGCCGATGAGGGGCTGGACGATCATCCCCATCAGCGGGGGCAGGATCCAGAAGAAACTGAGCTGGTGCGGGTCGGCACCGAGCGTCGCGAAGATACGGCTGATATTGGCGCTCTGCAGGGCATAGGCGATCTGCACTCCGAAAAATCCGAAGCTGAGATTCCACATCTGCCAGAAGGTGAGCTTTTTGGTCGTCTGCATTTCAGTGTCATTAAAAACGTTGCAAAATAAAAAAACCTTTCGCGCGCATGAAAATCAAAAAGGATGAACGGTTGGATTTTCGGGATGAACGGTCGGATTCGTGAGTTTTTTTAGTATCTTCACGCCAGATAGTATGAAGATTTCAAAAGAAGGATTGATCATCCACGGCTTCGCGCTGCTGCACGCCGCCGTCGCGCTGGGCTGCCGCCTGGGCGGCCTGGCGGACGACATGGCGCTGACGCTGCTGACGATGCTGATGGTGGTGGTGCTCTGCCTCCGCTGCCGGGTCAGCGGCTTCCTGATGACCGTCTCCGTGCTGGCCGTCAACCTCGTCGGCGTGCTGCTGGGGCGCGGGACCGCCTGGCTGATCGACAGCTTCACCGATTCCCCGCTGGTCATCTTCCCGATCTCGACCTTCCTGAGCACCGAGATCATCGGCTGGACGATGCTGCTGATCGCCCGCCGCTACGCCCGCAAACACACGGAGGCGCCCGAGCAGATGGCCACCTCGCTGATCTGGCTGCTGATCGCGTTCGTGGTCATCCTCGTGACCCGGCTGGCCATCCTGCTGCTCTACTCCCAGAGCTGGGAGGGGCGCAACACCGCCGTGACCATCCTGCTGGATTACACGCTCACCCTGGCCGTCGTGGTCGTGCTGGCCGATTACGCGCTGCGCCTGCAGAAGCGCGCGCTCGCGGCCTCCGAGCGCGCCAACCTCGCGCAGTTCCGCTACCACAAGCTCAAGCAGCAGGTCAACCCGCACTTCCTGTTCAACTCCCTCAACGTGCTGGACTTCCTGATCCAGGAGCAGCCGCGCGAGGACGCGAGCCGCTACACCCACAAACTCGCCGAGATATACCGCTACATGATCAAGAGCGAGGACGAGACCACGGTCCGCCTGCGGGACGAGATGGAATTCGTCACGCAGTACGCCGACCTGCTCAAAGTCCGTTTCCCGGAGGGGCTGGAGGTGGAGTCCGACATCCCGGAGGAGCTGATGTCCCGCTCCGTCGTGCCCTGCAGCGTGCAGCTGCTCATCGAGAACGCCACCAAACACAACGCCGTGCGTGCCGACAACCCGCTGCGGATCTCCATCTGCGCTGCGGGTGACAGCGTGACGGTCAGCAACAACCGCGTCCCGCGCCTCACCAAACCGGCCTCCACGGGCCTGGGTC
This sequence comes from Clostridia bacterium, assembly GCA_017540445.1. Classification (GTDB taxonomy): domain Bacteria; phylum Bacillota; class Clostridia; order Christensenellales; family Aristaeellaceae; genus UBA2862. The sequence goes on from JAFYBB010000276.1 coordinate 1,603, forward strand.
TCCAATACATCCGCCAGCAGTACCAGGACCTGTCCGGCAAGCGCATCTCGATCCTGGACGGAGACACCACCTACACCGTAATCCTGCCGCTCCTATGATGAAAGCCCTGATCGTCGAAGACGAACGCATGGCGCAGATCCAGCTTGCGCACCTGCTCGCGACCCGCTTCCCCGACATCGAAGTGGTGCATTTCACGGACTCTGTACGGGGCGCGGTCGCTTACCTCGCTGCCGACCCCCCCATAGATGTCATTTTCATGGACGTGGAGCTCTCGGACGGGGAGTGCTTCGAGATCTTCCGCCAGATCCCGGTCCGGGCCCAGGTGATCATGACCACGGCTTACGACACGTATGCCGTCAAGGCCTTCGAGGCCGGGAGCATCGACTACCTGCTCAAGCCCATCGGCGTGGAGGCGCTGGAGCGCGCGGTGGGGCGCTGCCGCGAGCGCGCCGCGCAGCGGGCGGCGGCCGGCAGCACGGCGCCGGCGTTTGACGTGGAGGCGCTGCTCTCCGCGATGGAAGGGCGGCAGCGCAAGCAGTACAAGGAGCGTTTCGTCGTCTATGTGGGCGAGCGGATCATCCCGGTGCGCACGGAAGAGATCGCCTATTTCTTCTCCGAGGAGAAGGCCAATTATCTCTACACCTCCGACGGGGCGCGCTATCTCGTCGAGGCGACCCTGGACGCCCTGGAGGGCGAACTGGACCCGGAGCGCTTCTTCCGCATCTCGCGCGGGGCCATCGTGGCCCGGAGCGCCGTGCGCAGCGTCAGCCGCCACTTCAGCGGGCGGCTGCGGCTGGACCTGCAGCCGGCGCCGCCCTTCGAGCCCACGGTCTCCCGTGCGCGCGTGGACGATTTCCTCAAATGGCTGGAATGATGTCATTCCGGGCCTGACCCGTAACCCTTACAGTTTGTAATAAGACCCCAGGATCGCCGCGAACCAGCTCGGCGGGAGGATCTTCTTGAGCGTCACGGACAGACGCTGCTCCAGGGTGGAGATGACGTATTGGTAGCGCGGATGTTTCTTGCGCACGATCTTCGCGACCTTGTCGGCCAGGAACTCTGGCTTGAGGCCGGTGGTCTCGTCCTTCTCGATGCTGGCGAGGGACTTCGCGTAGGTCTTGTAGACCTCGTACGCCTCGGGGTCGGCCACGCTCTTGCGCTGGGCCGTGAAGGCCGTGGCGAAGTCGCCGGGCTCGATCACGACGACCTGGATGCCGTGCGCCTTGGTCTCGAGGCGCAGGGCCTCGCAGTAGCCCTCGATGGCGAATTTCGACGCGGAGTAGAGGCCCTGGAAAGGCAGGCCCATCAGGCCGCCGATCGAGCTGAAACAGAGGATCTTGCCGCCACCCTGGGCGCGCATCGCGGGCAGCACGTAGTGCAGGAAGCGCACCATCCCCATCCAGTTGACGTCCATCTGGCGCTCGGCGTCCTCCAGCGAGCAGAACTCCAGCGGGCCGCCGATGCCCATCCCGGCGTTGTTGATGAACACGTCGATGCGCCCTTCGGCGTCGAGCACCTGCTTCACGGCGGCCTCGCAGTCCGCGGCGCTCTGGGCGTCGGCGCGGATGTAGGTCACGCCGGGCAGCAGGTCCGTGGCCTTGCGGTGGGTGCCGTAGACCTTGTGGCCGTCGGCGCTCAGGCGCGCGGCCATCGCGCGGCCGAAGCCGGAGGTGATGCCGGTGATGAGGATGACCATCGGATTATTCCTGCGGGATGATGTCGAGCTCGCGGAAGATCTTGGTGAGCTTCTCCACGGCTTCGTCCACCTGCTCGATGGTGTGCGTGGCCATCAGCGCGAAGCGGATCAGCACGTCCTTCTCGGGCACGGCGGGGGCGATCACCGGGGTGATGAACACGCCGGCCTCGTAGGCCATCGGGACGATGGTCATCGCCTTGACGGTGTCGCGCACGAACAGCGGGATGATCGGGGACTGGGTGTGGCCGGTGTCGAAGCCGCGTTCCTTGAACGCCTTCTGTGCATGGTGCGTGACCTCCCAGAGGTGCTCGCGGCGCTCCGGCTCGTTGATCATGATGTCCAGGGCGCAATTGGCGGCGGCCACGGCGGCCGGGGTCATCGAGGCGCTGAAGATCAGCGAACGGGAGTTGTGCTTGAGGTAGTTGA
>JAFYBB010000277.1 GCA_017540445.1 Clostridia bacterium
CTTCTGGAACAGGGCAACGGCTTCCTTGGTTTCCCGGCCGAAGTACCCGTCCACGGGACCGCTGTAGTAGTTCAGCGCCTTCAGGCGACGCTGCAGGCGGGCGACGCGCTCGTTGTCATCGCCGCGGCGCAGCACGATGTAGCCGGGCGCCTCGGGCGCGTTTTCGGCGAACAGCGCGCGCTGTACGGCCTGGGTGGCCTCGCCGGTCTCCCGAAGCCCGGCGGTGCGCTGGAACACGCGCACGGCGGAAGTGGTCTGCGCGGTGTAGGCGCTGCCGGGGCTGTCCTCCAGGTAGTACAGCGCCTTCAGCCGGTTGTTCAGCTCGCGCACGCGGTAGCCGGTGTCGCCGGGGTACAGGTCGATGTAGCTGGAGCAGCGGTTGGCCGTGTCGGCGTACAGCTTACGCAGCGTCTCGCGGGTGGCCGCGTCGCTGAAGGCGACGCCGTTCTCGGTCTGGAACAGCTGCACGGCCTTCTGGGTGCGCGGGCCGAATATGCCGTCGGCGGCGTCCGCCAGATACCCCAGCTCGCGCAGGCGCTCCTGCATGCTCTGAACGCGCATGCCGCGCTTGCCGCGGCTCATCGGCAGGTAGGGGTCATAGGGACTGAGCTTCCCGGAAAGTATGATCTGCTGGAGCTCGGCGTCCGCGATGCCGGTGACGGGGCGGTCCAGGTCCGATTGCAGCATCTTCACGCCGTACTGGGTGCGGGGGCCGAAGATGCCGTCCACATAGTAGTTGTAGTAGCCCAGGTCGTACAACGGCTGCTGTATAGCGCGCACCGCGTCGCCGCGGCTGCCCCGGGCGAGCGGCGCGTACTGGGGAACGGGCTTCAGCAGGTCCCAGGCCGTCTGCTCGCCGTTGAGCGGGTGCGTCTCGATCAGCCTGAGCACAGGCTCCGCGGCCTCGGGCAGGGCGTCGAACTCGATGAACGAGAAGTCCGGCTTGGTCGCCGCCTCCTCCAGCTTGGCATAGACGTTCAGCTGGCCGCTCATCGCCTCGACGCGCAGGCCGCCGACGGTGTGATCCTCCGGTATGTCGAATTCGTCGTAGTTATCGTAGTGCCTGAACAGCGTGATCGTGCCGGTCACGGGGTCCGCCTTGCAGACGTCGCCCTCCGCGGACAGCATGAACAGCGCGTGGGCGCTGGCGGTCAGCTCATCGTCCATGTCGATGGCCGGTATCAGCACGATCCTGCGGCTCATCGTAAGCGGGTCGCAGGACATCAGGCGCATCGCGCTGCCGGTGCGGGTCAGGTAGTAGACCATGCCGTCCATGCGGGCATAGGCGGTCACGTCCGAATCGATCAGCTCCGAGGTGTAATTGAAGTCGTTCTTCAGATACAGCTCGTTCCCCTCGGTCAGGTAGATCTCGTAGCTGTCGCCCATCAGGCTGCTGCGCGGCACGACGCCGTTGTAGATCTCAAAGCGGTCCGTCTCCGGCACGTACAGCATGGCCCCGGCCTGGTCCGTCAGCTGCAGCACCAGCCCCTCGAGGGACACGTACAGCCGCTCGATGGGCTCACCGGCGGTGTAGGCGGCCTGCGCGGTGAAGTCCTTCAGCGAAACGCGCATCAGCTGGTCGCGCGCGTCCTGCGGCACGTACCAGGCGGTATCCTCGCCGCAGAGGCAGGCGGTATAGATCCCCTCGGCGATCCGCGTTTCCTCGAAGGATTCCAGATCGATCATGTAAAGGTCCTGCCCCTTGGGCGCGGCATCCGCGTCCGCGGTGTCCGCGTTCGCGTCCGCGGCGGTCTCGTCCGCTTCATCGGGCGCGCTGGTAAAGAGCACGCGGTAGGCGTCGATGGCCACGATGTCCTCCGCGGCCCTCTCGTTGATGGGCTCCTCCCTGCCCGGCAGGTAGAGGCGCCCTTCGCCGTCGGAGTAGACGGCCAATTCGCCGCTGCGCGACACAAGCTCAGCCTGGGCCAGCGCGACGGACGCGGCGGCCAGGCACAGCGCGAGCAGCAGTAAAAGCAAGCCCGTTTTCTTCATAGTCATACCCTCCTGACAATGGTTGTCATTTAGACGCGTCCCGGGCCGCGCAGGTTCCTGACGCGGCCAAAAACTATTTGCCAAAATTTGGGAATGGGCGGGCGCGCTCCGCCATAGGATTATGTCACGCGAAGGGAGGGGGCCGGACCATGGCCATCGCCGACAGGCTTCAAAAGCTGCTGCCCGGGGACGCCGCCCGGCTCCTGGCCATGCACGCGGATCGGGTGACGCAGATACGGCTTCGCGCCGAACGTCCGGTACTGCTGGCGGGATGCGGGTTTGAGGCGGTGGGCGACGCGCCCCTGAGCGCCGAGGCGCTGCGGCGCGTGCTGGCCGCGCTGATGGAGTACAGCCTGTACGCCCGCCAGCAGGAGCTGGACGACGGCTTCTTCACGCTGGAGGACGGCAGCCGCGTGGGCGTCTGCGGCCGGATGCACGAGGAGGGCGGACGGCTGCGCATGGAGGAGGTCGGCTCGGCCTGCATCCGCGTCGCCCGGGCGGTCCCGGGCTGCGCGGAGGCGCTCGCTACACTGATGGACGGGGAGGGCGGCCTGCGCTCCACGCTGCTGGCGTCGCTGCCCGGCATGGGCAAGACCACGCTGCTGCGGGACCTGGCCCGCTGCCTGTCCGGGCGGGGCTACAGCGTCGCCATCGCCGACGAGCGGCACGAGCTCGCCGCGTGCCGCCAGGGCGCGCCCACGCTGGATGTGGGCCTGCGCACCGACGTGATGGACGGCTGCCCCCGCGGGGAGGCCATCGGCAGGATGATACGGGCCATGGCCCCGCAGGTCATCGTGGCGGACGAGATCGGCGGGGCGGCGGACGCCGCGGCCCTGGCCGACGCCGCGCGATGCGGCGTTGCCGTCGCCGCCTCCGCCCACGCGGGGCGCTTCGATGAGTTGAAGGACCGCGCCTGCCTGCGCGCGATACTGGATTCCGGCGCGCTGCAGCGGGTCGTGTTTCTTGGAGAGCGGCCCGGGCGCATCCGCGAGGTCTGGCGGCGAAGGATCGGGGAGGGGGAATCGGCGTGGGAACGCGCATAGCGCTGGCGGTCTGCGTGGTGCTGGGGTGCGCGCTGTGCGGCAGGGCCCTGGCCGACGCGGCGCGCCGCCGGGCCAACGCGCTCAAGGGCATCGCCGAAGGCCTTCGGGTGCTGAAGATCCACATGACGGGCATGCTCGAGCCCGTGCAGTGCGCGCTGCGCAGCGCGAAGTGCCCGCTGTTTGCCCTGGTGGCCGACAACATGGGCGACGGGCGGAGCGCCGGCGAGGCCTGGCAGGCGGCGCGCGCCCCGGCCATGCGCCGGGGCGGACCCGCCGAGGCCCTGACGGCGTCGGACGTGCGGGTGCTGGACGCGCTGTTTGACCGGCTGGGCCAGAGCGGCAGGGCGGAGCAGGGCGCGCTGCTGGCCGGCGCGATCCGGGACATGGAGGCGCTGTGGGACGAGGCGGCGAAGCGGGCGGCGGAAACCGGCAGGCTCTACACCGCCCTGGGCTTTCTGATCGGCATGATGATCGCGCTGATCGTGGTGTGAGGTGACGGGATTGAACCTGGATTTCGTGTTCAGAATCGCCGGGATCGACATCATCGTGACGGTCATCTCACAGCTGCTCTCCCGCGCCGGGCGCGACGACATGGCCATGCTGGCCACGCTCTCGGGGCTGGTGATCGTGCTGATGATGGTCGTGAACATGATCTCGGATTTCTTCAACACCATCCGGTCGATATTCGCGCTGTGAGGAAACGATGAATGATAGTCAGGATCACGGTTCTGTGCGTGGCGGTGGCGATGATCTACGCCGCGCTGAGGCTCCAGCGCCCGGAGCTGGCGACGGCCGTCTCGCTGGCGGGAGGGCTCGCCGCCGTCATGCTGCTGATGACGCAGGTGGAGGGGCTCACCGGGTGGCTCGACGCCTTTCAGGCGCTGCTGCCCGCGGACAGGGACATCACCGCCATCGTGCTGAAGGGCGCGGGCATCGCGATACTCTCGGAGATGGGGGAGCAGCTGTGCGCCGACGCGGGGGAGAGCGCGCTGGCGGGCAGGATCGCGCTGGCTTCGCGGGTGGCGATGCTGGGCCTGTGCGCGCCGCTGGTCGGCGAGCTGACCGCGCTGATCGGCGGCGCGCTGCGCTGA
>JAFYBB010000026.1 GCA_017540445.1 Clostridia bacterium
GATGCCCGCGTACAGGTGAAGCTCCCAGTTGCCGGACGTGGCGGGCGTGGTGAAGTGCCGCAACTGCCGGCCGTAGGTGAAATCCAGCGTGCCGGAATCATGGACGGAACCGTTGTTCCAGTTGACCAGCTTCCAGGTTACGCCTGCGGCGCTGCCCGCCTCCAGCATGACCTCCTTGACCGAGAGCGTATAGGCCGTGTTCGGCTCAAGCTCGTCCGCCGCCAGCCAGAAGCTGTCCGCGCCGGTGGCGACGAGGCGGAACGCGTCGCTGTGGTCGATCAGGTTGACGCCGCCGATGCTGAGGCCGCTGACCGTTTCCAGCGCGTCGCTGGCCGCGGCCTGCGCCGCAGCCGCCTTGTTGTAGGCGGCCTTCGCGGCTTCATAGGAGGAGGACAGCGACACCAGGGAATAGGCCCAGGTGCCGTCCGAAAAGACGGTCAGGTCGGTGAAGTACAGGCTGTTGGTGGAGCCGGGAGTGTAGGTCGGCTCCGTATCCGTCCATCCGCCCGTGGGCGGCTTGGTCGTGGGCTTGGACGGTTTGGCGAGGGTGGAGGCCTGGAGCAGGTAATAGCGTGTGGTGGACCAGACATCCACCACGCAGGACAGCGAGATCGTCGCCGAGCTCTTGACCGCCATGCCTCACGCCTCCAGCTGGGCGATATAGGTGGCCTTGTTCGTCACATCGCCCGCGGAGATGGTCAGCGTCTGGCCAGTAGCCGTGGCAGTGGCGCTGCCGTCCTTGTACCACCTTATCGTCCCCAGCGCCGTCAGCGCGTTGCCGGTCACCTCCACGCCGCCCTGATATACGTGGGCGGTCAGTACGGTTTCGACGGCGCTGTTCTTGAAGATCGTGCCGTTGGAGCTGGTGACGCTCATGGTGATGGCCGCGTCGCCCTGGTCGCCCTTCGCGCCCTTGATGTTGTTGACGTAGACCCACTTCGCCGTGGAGGCGTTGCCGGCGACCGTGCAGCGGTAGGTGTTGTAGGTACTGGTGTTGAGGTACATGTCGCCGACCTTCGCGCTGGAGACGCCGCTGCCGCTGAAGATCGTGGCTGTGGTGCTGGTGCCGGTAATGCCCGTGCCCGTGTACCATTGCGCACTGGAGCCGTTGCTGCCCTGCCGGGAGACGGAGTAAACGGGATCGGATTCGGTGTTGTCCGTGTAGGTGAATACCATCCGCGTCCAAAGATACTGTCCCGCCGATACGCTGGGCGGTGAGGACTGCCAGGTCCCGGTGGGCGGGGTGGTGTTGCCTGTGCTGCCCTGATAGTCGATGGCCACGCTGGCAACGCCCTTGCCCGTAGGACCGGTTTGTCCCTGAGGCCCCTGCCCGCCTGTTGCCCCGGTGAAGGCGATGGCCACGCTGAAATCCTTGTTGATCGTGATGTCGCCGTCCACGACCACGGGGATATGGACGACGCCCGCCGTGGTGAAGGATGTGCTGGCCGTGATGGTCAGCGTGGGCGACGTGGCATCCGTGTCCTTGGTGACCGTGATACCCGTGGGCGCCGTCACCTGAGACAGGTTCACGGTGGCCGCGACCTGCTCCGATCCACGCATGGCGATGATCTGCGTGGTGCAGCTGCCGGCCCTGGCCGCGTTGGTCGTGCCGAGGAAGGTGTAGGAGTCGTTCGTCTAAATGACCGAATAGGCGTCGGTGATATCGACGATGGAGATCTGGTCTGCCGATTTAATGGCCATGTGGTTGCCCCCTTTGTTATATCATCTATTCGCACATAAAAGTGACCTTGGTATCCACGTCCGCCGCGGACAGGGTAAACTGGAATCCGTTGTGAGATAGACGCGAGTCGTCCGTGGAAATGACGCCGTAGCGATCTTCGCCCATCCGCTGCCAGCTCCATTGCAGATATGCCCCGGAGCCGAAGGTGCTGCGCTACGCCGTGATGTCGGTGATCCGCTGCGACCCGTGATAGATCACTGCGGACAGCACTGTGGAGACGGCGTTGTTCTTGAATACCGTACCTCTGGAAGAATCAATCCGAAGCGTTGTCGCGGCTTCTCCCGACGCGCCCGTCAGACAGGTGGGTTGTGATTCCTCTGTCGTGCCGGTGGCGTAGGTGGTGACCGTCTTCTGCCACATGTACTTGCCATTCTCCCAGTCCGGCGCTTCCGCCGACCAGCCCCCGATGGGCGCGGTGGACGGCGATGTGCCCAGGGCGTACAGCACCTGTACGTTGGAGACCGCCGCGGCGCGGAGCCGGTCGATGTTCGCGTTGATGCCCTCCACCCGCAGGTTGATGCCCACGTTGCTGGACAGGTCGAGCGTCTCGCCGACATCCGCGGCCAGCTTGTTCGCCGTGATGCTCCCCGCTCGTATGCGGTCCGCGGACAGGAAGCCGGTGATCAGCATGTCGGCGGTAAATCCTTCCCCCGTACCGAAGGTGCGCCAGTCCCACGCGCCGTCGTCTGTGCGGGCGGAGGCGATCATAAATCCCTCGCCGCACAGCTTCATGGCGCTGGTGCCGTTGACACTCTCCAGGATCAGGTTGCCGTCTGCATCGGTATACCAGTTGGATACGCTGGAGGACAGCCGGGTCTTGAGTACGTCGATCATGCCCTCAAGGTTCTGTGCAGGAATAGAGCCATCCGAACCAATGGCCTTTGCCCGGTCGTAGAGCGCCTTCCTGTTGTTGACCGTCTCCGCAATGCCGGTGATCTGACTGATGATGTTGTCGAGCGATACGCCCGAAATGCTTGTCAGGTCGTTGGTGATCGTGACGGAGTCCTTTTCCGGGGTGTCCGGACGCTCCACCAGCTTGGAAACATACGCCTGGTCGTTCAATGAGAGCGCCTCGTCCCAGATGCGAAGGAGTTGTCCAACCTCAAAGCGTTCCTGCTCATACCCATTGACGCAGGATAGGTTTTGAATACTGGCGCTGTACGTCACCGTGGGCTTGGACAGCTGCGCCATGACCTCGCAGGCCTCGCGGTACAGCAGCTCTTCCTGTCCGGGCGCGTAGTCCGTATTGCTCCAATAGCCGTCAATCAGCATGTCTCCCATGGCCATGGCGAAGCGGTTCTCAATCTCCTGCTGACTGGACAGGGATGCCTGGTATTCCAGACGTACATCCTCATGCTGTACCGCCAGTTCCACGGCAGTGCGCATCAGTTCATACAGGCCGGGATCGTCCTCCGTTCCGGCATAGATGGCGGCGATGCCTTCCTCCAGAGTGGCGATCTGCGCGAGAATGTCCGCCTTTTTCGCTTCGTCCGCGGTTTTGGCATACTCTTTGCGCAGGCTCTCGATGCTCAGTTCCTTGGATTCCACGGCGACCTCCCTGCCGCCGATCTTTGCCGCGGGCTTCTTCAGAAACTTCACGACGTAATCGACGGGTTCGCCGATGGCCCAGCCCGTCTGGCGTCGGTGTGTGCCGTCCGGGAGAATCAGCGTGATCTCGTCCTCGTCGCCCTGAACGGCGTCCGCTTCTGTCGCGTCGCCGCCGAGAATGTTTCGGGTGAGATGATTGCCGTCAAATACATACAGCACGTAGTCGATCTGCCCCCACAGTTCATTCAACTGGTTTTCCAGTTGGAGCAGTTGGGTGATTGTCGTGCTGCTGGAGGCTTTGGCAGTCGCGATATCCCGAAGGTAATCCGCAAGCGCCTGCTCATGCATTGGCGTGAAAATGCCCAGGCTGCGAAAGTAGTCGAAGTTCAACAGGTATGGCAGACCTGTGGGATTGACGTCGTCGATCCCCACATAGCCGTGGTCGCCGTATTCACCCTCCACATACAGCCTCGTGACGATATTGGAGGCGTCTTCCTTACGCTCTATGCCGTCCAGGTTCTTGCCGAAGTTCAGTTCCATCATGGAATCGTATCGGTTCAGCGACACGACTGTGACGGACTTGTCGTCGCCATCGAAGACCGGGCGGGCATTGAACAGCTTGCAGATGTCGGAGATCAACAGGTACGCCCCACGCTTGTTCTCGGATTTCAGGGAGCGCACCTTCTCCGTCACGCCGTCCGCCTCATAGAACGTCTCGCAGTATTTGAGCGTCCAGCCGGTGTTTTGGAGCGCCTGTTCCAGGAGGTACCGCGCAGTGCCGATGCCGTTGGTATCGTCGAAGGTGAGGAAGAGGTTCTTCTTGGAGAGCAGGGAACAGACGTGCTGACAGGTGATCGCCGCTGATACCGCAAGGCCCTTGTGGGAGCTCTTCGGCGCGTTCAACAGGAACCAGTCCTTAATACCCTCCCGGTTCTCGCAGACCTGATAGCCGCTGCGAACGAAATCCCAGCGATAATTGCGCTCGCCATTGACGGTTTGGGGCTATGTGAAGGTCAGCTCCTTCCAGCCGTTGATCTCCGTGGTCAGGGAGACGTCATAGGCCTGCCCCTCGGGTTTCAGCTCGGAATCAAAGATTTCGCACAGCTTGATGCGGTTCATGTCGTGGATCGAAATGCGCGTGGCCATCTGTGCCGCCTCCCTTCATCCGTCACCGCACCCGCGGCGTATAGTCGATTTCCAGTCGTGTGAGATCCAGCCCGTCGCCGCTGATTTCGATCTCGTTCATGGTGACCACCGGGGCCTCCGCCGTACCGCTTTCCGGCATGGCTTCGGAGATGACCGCCCGGTTCGGGCTGCTCACCAGCCGGATGCTCTTCCAGCCGTTCAGGTAGATGAACTGTCCCGCCATGTGGGGGAGAAAGCCTCCGTCCGACGTGATGATGTTGCTGTTCGCTGTGTAGTTCACACGCAGAGCGCGGACAAACGGCGTACACTGCGCGAGGGTGATATACCCTTCGTCGTGAAACGGGAAGGCCATTTCAACATGGTCGCCCAACTCTGTGCGCGTCTGTCCTCTTGCGCTGTCAAGCAAAAGTGCTTGACTTTCAAGAAGACTGTCTGAACGGAGATTAACGACCCTACACCGCTGTCCTGTGGTCAGGTTGCGGATCAGCATGCCGCTGCCTACGTTTCCTGCAACGCGGATGATGGTGTGCGCTGCCTCCGTGCCCGGATTAAATAAAAGAAAGGAACGGGTTTCCAAAGTTGGTGCAGCGGGCATTATGGCGGCGGGCAGCAATCCGGTATGCGCCAGGGTACGATCATCGATATCCCCGCTGTAGGACCTCTGGAACATATGCCCGAAAGGTTCGTAGCAGGTGAACGTCGCGGTAAAGGTTCCTGAAAATTGCTTATTTCCACTGTCGTCCGAATGGTCGTACAGCGTAATCACGACACGCTTGCTGGCGACCACATCGTACCAGCAGTAGGGCTTGTGATCGAAGACCAGCTGCCCGCGGGTACCGCGGTACAGCCAGTGATAGATGCCCTCCAGTGCCGTTTCGCCGATGTCCTCGAAATAGCAGTCCTATTCAAATATCCGCGGCTTTACTCGCACGCCGATATAGTATCCGCCATCCCGGTGATCCGGCTCGATGTCGCTGATCTCGTAATCCTCCATCTCACTGCCGCGATCCTTGGGATCGGGACGATACCAGCAGCCGAGCGTACTGCAATGGGTTCCGTTGAAGCTAAAGCCATCCATTGTTCATCACATCCTTATTAAGGGCAGGCCGGATCATCCGATCCGAAGCCCGCCCACGCTCATGCCCCGCATGGCCTTTTCCATGATCTGCTCGCCAACCTTCTCGGCGATCTCCTCGTAATCTGCGTCCGTTTCCAGCTTTTGCACCTGAACGGTGATGTTCTCGATCGTGCAGTTGCCTTGCTGCGCTTCCTGTACCTGTGGAATCACCGTGGCTGTAGGCACACGCATCATCCGAATCTCGTGCAGCGACTTCAACAGATCCTCGAACAGCTCCGTCTGGTAGGGATTGAGGATGCGTTCCGGTCGGGTCTTCGTGCCGTCCAGCCAGGCCAGCCCGGTGTTGTAGGCCAGACCGCCCTGAGCATATGCCTTTACGGTGATCTTCTTTTTGAGTTCCGCCGCCCACTGCCCGATGGCGCTGCTGTTGGAACCGCTGACTGCGCGGCATGCCTTGTCCACCCATGCCTTCGCGGCCTTCAGCGCGTCCGCCTCCGTCTTGTAGCCCTTCAATTCCTTGCTGGCATAGCCTGGACCGACGTAGGGCACGATGGCCTTATACTTCTTCTTTTTGCCCGAAGAGCCTTTTGAGCCCGAACCGCTGGAACCGGAAGACCCGGATGAACCGGAGGAGCTGTCCGAGCCGTCCCCAACGGAGGTATAGTCCGCGGTGAGGATGTCTGACGTGACCTGCTTATGGGCCTTCGCCAGATCCTCCAGCTTTTTCTTCCATTCATCCACATAGGCCTGCGCCTGAAGCTCGCCGGCCTCCTTGTAATCCGCGCTGTGCTGCTTCAGGAATTCGATGATCGCGTCGTCGCCCTGGGAAATGATCTCCTCCACTTCGTCCCAGTAGGTACGGGTGGTGCCGCGCATGTCGTCCAGCATCTCCTGCCAGCCGATGCGCATATTCTCACGGGTGGCGTCGGTGGCCTTCTCGTAATCCTCATGGTTCTCGATCAGCCATGCCATGATCTCCTCGTCCGTCAGGGTCAGCAGCTCCTGCATCTCCTCCATGAGCTTGCGGGGGTTGGCGAGCAGTTCCTCATAGTAGCTCTCCACATACTCTATGTAGTCGTCGATGCTCTCGATCTGCGACTCAATGGACTTTTTCTGAGCCTCGACCTCCTGCTCCGCCAGATCCCAGGCGATTTCCTCCCGGAGCTCCGCGATCTGTTCCCGAAGCTCC
>JAFYBB010000278.1 GCA_017540445.1 Clostridia bacterium
GGTCATCTCCACGTAGTGGCCCAGCATCATGACCGTGCGCACGTAGCCGTCCAGCTCGCCGCCGGTGCCCTTGCGCACCTTGACGTGCTCCGGGCGGACGGCCAGCGTCTTGCCGCCCAACTGCAGGAAGTTCATCTCGCCGATGAAGTCCGCCACGTAGCGGCTGACGGGCCGATCGTAGATCTCCGACGGAGCGCCGCACTGCTCGATGGTGCCCTTGTTCATCACGATGACCCGGTCGGACAGCGCCATGGCCTCCTCCTGGTCGTGGGTGACGAACACCACGGTGATGTTCAGGTCGGTCTGGATCTTGCGCAGCTCCTCGCGCATCTGCTGGCGGATCTTCGCGTCCAGCGCCGAGAACGGCTCGTCCAGCAGCAGCACCTGGGGCCGCAGCAGCAGGCTGCGCGCGATGGCGATGCGCTGCTGCTGGCCGCCGGACATCTGGCCCGGATACTTCTTTTCGACGCCCGGCATCTTGATCATTTCGAGCATCTCGGTGATGCGCTGCTTGCGCTCGGGCTTGGGCACCTTGCGCAGCTTCAGGCCGAACTCCATGTTGTCGAACACCGACATGTGCGGCCACAGGTTGTAGCTCTGGAACACCATGGCGGTGGGGCGCTTCTCCGGCGGCATGTTGATGATGGACTTGCCGTCGATCAGTATGTCGCCGCTCTGGATGTCGTTGAAGCCGCCGATGGCGCGCAGGATCGTGGTCTTGCCGCAGCCGGACGGGCCCAGCAGCGTGATGAGCTCGCCCTCTTCCACGCTGATGTTGATGTTCTTGACGCCGTCGCCGTTGCTGTACAGCTTCGTCATATTGACGATTTCAAGTTTTGCATTCGCCAAGAGATCCATCCTCCTTTATCTCGATCGCGCGCCGCGATCAGCCCATCTTGAAGCCCTTCGCCAGCGTGTCGCCGCCGATGTAGTTGCGCATCAGGAACAGCAGCACCACGTTCGGGATGATGATGATCAGCGCGAACACCGCGCCGGCCGTGGCCGGGAAGTCCAGTATGACGCCGTACATCTCGGTCATCATCGTGCGGTACTTCGGCAGGCCGACCATCAGCGTGCCGACGCTCTCGCCCAGGGACCCGATGAACGCGTACATCGCCGCCACGGCGATGCCCGGCCAGGCGATGGGCAGCGTCACGTGGAAGAACGTGCGGATCGGTCCGGCGCCGGCGTCTCTGGAGGCCTCCTCCTGGTGGCGCGGCACGCTTCTGAACGCGCCGGCGGGCAGCCAGATCATCTGCATCATCGTGCCCAGCATGTGGATCAGCAGCACGCCCAGGAAGGTGCCCATCAGCCCGATCTTGTAGTAGATGATACCGATGGAGGTGTACATGCCGATCTTCGGGAAGGCGTTGCCGATCAAAAACAGCAGCATGATGAACTTTCTGCCCTTGAAGCGGAACCGGGCCAGCGCGTAGGCCGCCGGTATGCAGATGATCAGCGCCAGCACCGTCGAGCAGATCGCGAACAGGAACGAGTTCACGATGGCCTCCACCACTGTGGGCTGGTCCAGCACGTACTTCCACCACTGGAAGCCGTAGGACGTGGGCGCCAGCGCGGGGTACTCATACTTGTTGGCGAACGCCAACGGCAGCATGTACAACAGCGGCCCATAGAAGAACAGCATGAACACGAGCAGCACGATCACGCCGCCCGCCCGCTTCTTTCCCAGCGCGCGCACCATGCTCTTGGGCTTCATGGCCTGCAACATAGACAACCGCCTCACCTCCACAGAGCTTTCGGCTTTTTACCCGTTTAACAATACCGTCAATATTTACGTTGATTATACAATGCAAGACGCGATTTGTCAACGTTTGTTGGGGAGATTGTAAAAATATTTGCGTCTCAGACCCGAAGCCCGCCCCGCATGGATTGCGCCATTAACACAGATATGATAAAATACCTGAAAATACCGATGCGATCGGTGGAGGTGGCGACGATGGCGAACGATAGGGCATATACGATGATCACGGCCCATGCCGGCGCGGAGAACACCCCGCCCAACACGCTTGAGAGCCTGGAGGCTCTGGCGGGCTGCGGCGCGGACGCGGTGGAGCTGGACGTGCGCGCGGGGGATGGCGGCCTGGTGCTGTCCCACAACCCGCTGGAGATGGGCGTGGAATACGCGACGCTTTCGGACGCGCTGGACCTGATCCGCCGCCTGAACGACCGGATGCTGGTGAACATCGACCTGAAGGAGATGGACCTGACCCGCCGGGTCTGGGCCGAGGCCGAGGCGTGCGGCATGGCCGGGCGGCTGCTGTTCACCGGCAGCGTCTGCCCGGTGGACGAGCGCTTCGTGAAGGATGTGCCCGCCGAGATCTGGTACAACCAGGAGCTGCTGCTGCCCGAGGAGCGCGAAGCGCCGCTGGCCTCGGTGCTGCGCCGCGGCCACCGGGCCATCAACATCCACTGGCCCCGGGTGGACCTGGCGTCGCTGACGCCGGAAACTGCCCGCCACTACTCCTGCTGGACGCTGGACGACGA
>JAFYBB010000279.1 GCA_017540445.1 Clostridia bacterium
TCTACGCCTTCTTCATGGGCGCGGTGATGGAGGTCTTCCACATGTACGTGGTGTTCATCACCCACCGGGGCGACATGAGCATGGCCTTCTACGTGGTCAGGACCTGCGCCCCGCCGATGATACTGTTCACCGGCCTGGGCATGGCGGCATCCTCCACCGCGCTGAGGATCTACGCGGGCGAGTGGAAGAATCCCTTCCGAAAATTGAACGAGGAGGAGATCCCGGTCTCCCAGCGGTTCCAGTTCTGGCTGTTCACGGTGACGCTCGCGATATTGTCGCTGAACCTGCTGTTTTCGTTTTCGATGCAGACCCAGACCGCCATACAGAACGCCCGGGAGACGCTGGCGGCGGTGTCCGGCGACATACGGCAGACCTACGAAAAGCTCCGGCAGACTGAGGACAACACCGACGCCCTCGCCGGGGAGACGGCGCGGATGGAGGCCGAAGCCATCGCCGGAGCGGTGGACCGCGCGGGCGGCCTGGAGAGCGCCGACGCCGCGTTCCTGGAGCGCATGCGCGGCGTGTTCAAGCTGGTGGCCGTGACCGCCGTGAACGCCAATGGCAGGGCTGTCGCCGCCGCGGGCGAATCGCCGGTATACGCGGCGCTGCTTACGGATGTGCTGGACGGCACGGAGGCGTCGCAGGCGGTCAGCCCCTCCGACGCGCGGGTGGCCGCGGGCGCCCGCTGCGAGGGCGGCATGATCCAGGTGGTCATCGACCGGAAGCAGCTGGCCGCGGCGCTGAACCTCTCCGGGCTCAACGAGGCGCTGTCCTACTTCCACGTGGGCAGCGAGGGCACCTTTGACATCTACCGCAGCAGCGGCATCATCACGGCGGGCGACCATCGGGGCACGGCCATGACCGCGGCCGACCTCGGTCTTCTCAAGGGAAAACCGACCGAGGTCTGCTTCCGGGCGAACGTGTTCGGGGCCGAATCGCTGTGCCGCCTCGAGCAGCTGGACGACAGCCTGACGCTGCTGGCGCGGCTGCCGATGGCGGAGGTCTACGCCGACCGCGACGCCCAGACCTACGAGACGGCCTTTGCGGACATCATACTGTTCGCGGTGATCTACGTACTCATATCGATGCTGGTGCAGGCCATCGTGGTCAACAACCTGCAGCTGGTGAACGCTTCGCTGGATAGGATCACCCAGGGCAACCTGGACGAGGTGGTCTCCGTGCGCAACTCCTCGGAGTTCGCCTCGCTGTCCAACGACATCAACCAGACGGTGAGCGTGCTGAAGGGCTACATCGAGGCGGCGGAGAAGCGCATCGAGCAGGAGCTGGAGTTTGCCCGGACCATCCAGGACTCCGCGCTGCCGAAGAACTTCGACTTCCCCCGCAGGGACTTTGAGATCTGCGCGATGATGGACCCGGCCAAGGAAGTGGGCGGCGACTTCTACGACTTCTTCTTCGTGGATAGGAACAAGCTGGCGCTGGTGATCGCGGACGTGTCCGGCAAGGGCATTCCCGCGGCGCTGTTCATGATGCGCGCCAAGACCGCCATACGGGGCCTTGCCGAGTCCGGCCAGACGCCGGCGGAAATACTGTTCCGCGCCAACAACGCGCTGTGCGAGGGCAACGACGCCGAGATGTTCGTCACCGTGTGGCTGGGCGTGATCGACCTGCTCACCGGTCACATGCAGTGCGCCAACGCGGGCCACGAATACCCGGCGCTGAAGCGCGCGGGCGGCGAATTCGAGCTGTTCAGGGACAGGCACGGCCTGGCGCTGGCGGCCATGGAGAACACGCGCTACAGGGAGTACGAATTGCAGCTTGACCCGGGCGACAGGCTGTTCGTGTACACGGACGGCATTCCGGAGGCCATCGACCCGCAGGTGGAGCAGTACGGCCCGGACCGCCTGGTGTGCGCGCTGAACCGGGACAAGGACGTGCCGATGAAGGCCCTGCTGCCCGGGGTGCGCCGGGACATCGCCGATTTTGCCGACGGCGCGGACCAGTTCGACGACATCACGATGCTGGGCCTGACCTACTTCGGGCCCGGGCACGAAGACGCCTGACGGGCGTTTCAATCGAGCCTTGTGATCTGGCCGCAGCCGTTGAGCTTCGCCAGCCGCTGGACGGCGCGATCGACGGCCGCGGCCAGCTTTTTGGTCTGCCTGACGCCGCTCTCATACCAGATGTTCCTGACAATCAGCGTTTGCAGCTTGCGGTCCGCGGCGGCCTCGATCCTCCCGACCAGCCGGTCGCCGTACAGCATCGGAAGCACGTAGTACCCGAACTTGCGCTGCGCCGCGGGGGTGTAGATCTCCCACTTGTACGCGAAATCCCACAGCGCCTCGATCAGCTTCCGGTCCCAGAGCATCGGGTCCAGGGGGGCCAGGAACTCCAGCCGGGGCCTGTCGTCAATGGCGCCCTCCAGCACGGCCTCCATCCGGGGCAGGTCCTCCGAGAGCAGGTACAGCGGCCAGCGGATGCCCTCCACCGACGCGCGCAACAGCGCCCCCTGCGCCTCCAGGGCCTCGAAGGCGGCGTTTCGCCGGTCGGTGGTCATGTCGATGCCGAGCCAGGCGTCGGAGCGCCGGTTCCACAGCAGGCCGACCGCGCCCACGCGCCGACGGACGCGCCACTGAAGCAGCGACGCGGCGTCGGGGCACGGGTTCGGCGCGGACAGCAGCGCCGGATCGAAGCAGCGCTCCGCCAGGTCGTAGAACTTGCGGGAGCCGCTTTTGTGGTGGATCAGCAGCACGCCGTCGGTGTACAGCTGCTCCAGCACCGACCGCGCGGCGTTGGACTGGTCGTGCCAGTGGCCGCTCCAGTGCATCGAGGAGTGCCAGAAGATCTTCCCCTCGATGGGCAGCGTGTCGCTGCTGACCGGCCCGTGTTCGCGGATGTAGGCGATGGCCTGCGCCTCCAGCGCCGGGATGTCGGGGAAGCGCGCGCCGTGCGCCCGGCTCACCTCGCGATAGCCGGAGAAGTAGGGCCAGTCCTCCCGGGGCCAGATCGACAGCTCCTTGTCGCTGTAGTCGACCAGCAGCCGGTCGCCGTACAGCAGGTCGGCCAGCATCTGCTTCGTGAAGCCCTTCACGCGGGACTGCAGCGTCAGCTCCGCGTTTTTGCCGCACACGTCCACCGGGTCGTACTGTATGCAGCCGGCCTGGCGGACGAACTGATACGCGCCTTCCTTGCCGGCAAAGCGATGCGCCCCCAGCAGCCCCTGCCTGCTGAGGATGAATCGCCGCGCCTGTTCTCTTGTGATCGTCAGCATACTGTGTTTCTCCCGGATTGTCGCAATGATTTGTCTGGATTATACCATGCCGGGAGGGCCGTGGCAAGCGCCCGGAGGGCCTTACCAGCAGCGGCAGGCGTAGCCGGAGGGCAGTATCATCAGCGGCGCGATCACCCGGGCGGGCAGCTCGGTCATGGCGGTGACCTCGCTGTGGGCTTCGGCGTTCGCGCGGCCAAAGCGGTTGGCCAGCGCGCGCAGGGCGCTCGAGGGCCTGCCCTCGCGGCGGCGGGCCATGTTGGCCTCGACCCGCCTGGCGCGCTCGCGGGCCTGCAGCAGAAGGGCCGCCTCCAGCAGGTTCCATCCGCGGGCCTCCAGGGCCGACCTGGCTTCCTCCGCGGTCACGCTGATGGTCTCGGAGAGCATCGCTGTCATCTTTTCCTGCGTCATGGCTCACAGCCCCCGTTCGATTTGATGGGCCCATTATAGCGCCCGAAAATGAAATGGCAAGAAAAAAGGATTAGAGATTCATTAGAAATCGTGATCGCTTTTTACAGTGGACACAATATGAATATCATGGTATAATTTGTATATGGGCCTCCGTCCGTGCGGGGCGGGCGGCTTGAACCCAGAGCGCGGGAGGCGTTGCGATGGTGAACGATTTGAGCGCGGGGCAGATCCCGACCGGGCTGCCGGGCGGCTTCTTCATCTATGAGGCCTGGGGCGACGAGCGGATACTGTACGCCGAGGCCAATGTGGTGAAGCTGTTTGGCTGCGATACCTTCGGGGCGTTCATGGACTATGTGGGCGGGTCCTTCCGGGGCATGGTGCACCCGGACGACCTGGAAAAGACCCAGCATCAGATCCGGCTTCAGACCTCGCTGGGCGCGATGCGCCACGACTACGTGCGCTACCGCATCGTCACCAAACAGGGGGAGGTCCGCTACATCGAGGACTTCGGCCACCTGCTGCACGGCGAGGACGGGAAGCGCTATTTCTACGTGTTCATCGTGGACGTGGACCAGAACGAGTTCTACAACCGCAGCCGGAACTCCCTGGCCGAGGCCGAGATCCTCTCCGCCAACCACGACATCGATCCGATGACGGGCCTGTTCAACATGCCCTTCTTCTATCAGCGGGTGCAGATGACGCTCTCTTCGCCCCAGGGCCGCCGCGGGGACTACTCCATCATCCACTTCGACATACCGAATTTCAAGCTGTACAACGAGCGCCTGGGCTTCCGCCTCGGCGACGAGCTGCTGTGCGACCTGGCCCGGGTCATACAGGGGGCGTTCCGCGAGGACGTGGTCGCCCGGTTCTCCGACGATCACTTCGTGGTGTTCGCCGCCGGGCCCAGGGATTCGATCATTGAGAAGGTCGAATCGGTCTGCACGGCGATGCTGCGCTTAGACGATGCGAACAAGCGGGTGCGGGTGAAGGCGGGCATCTACTGCATCAGCGACCACAGGGTCGAGGTGGGCCTGGCCTGCGACCACGCGCGCCTGGCCTGCAACAGCATCAAGCGGCGGCACGACGTCAGCTACGCCATCTATGACGAAATGATGCGCGAGCAGATGCGCCGGCAGCAGTACGTGATCGACCACATCGACAAGGCCCTGGAGAACGGCTTCATACAGGTGTTCTACCAGCCGGTCGTCCGGGTGAAGACCGACGAGATCTGCAGCTACGAGGCGCTGGTGCGCTGGATCGACCCCGAGATCGGCGTGCTGTCCCCCAGTGACTTCATCGGCACGCTGGAGCAGTACCACCTGATCCACCTGGTGGACGAGTACGTGGTCAGCCAGGTGTGCGCCCAGTACCGCGCGCTGGCCGACGCGGGGGAGCCGGTGGTGCCGGTGTCGATCAACATCTCACGGCTGGACTTCGAGCTGTGCGACATCGTTAGCCTGATCGAGGAAACGCGCAAGCGCTACGACATGCCGCGCGAAATGCTGGACATCGAGATCACCGAGAGCGCGCTGAACGACAACGTGGGCCACATCCGCGCCGAGTGCGACCGTCTGAAGCAGATGGGCTATCACATCTGGCTGGACGACTTCGGCAGCGGGTATTCGTCGCTGAACGTGCTGGCGAACTACAGCTTCGAGGTGCTGAAGCTGGACCTGAATTTCCTGCGCAGCCGCGAAAAGAACCCGAAGAGCGGCACGCTGATGGCGTATATCATCAAGGGCGCGCGCGGCATGAAGCTGCTGCCGCTGACCGAGGGCGTGGAGACGCCGGAGCAGTACCGGTTCCTGAAGGACTCCGGCTGCGAATTTGCCCAGGGCTATTACTTCGGAAAGCCCATGCCGATGGATGAGAGCCGGGCCTACACCCGGTCCAAGGGCCTGAAATGGGAAAGACAGTGAAAACCGCTGTCTGACGGATTATTGGGGGTCATATCGTGAAAACGCGCGCCGGGAGCTTTCTTCTGTACGGTGGGATCAATCGCTCCGACTTTGATTCCATCCGCCCCATGCTGTGGCAGAGGAACCTGAACAGCCTGCGCATCACCGCTTCGCTGGCCGCGCTCATCGGGGCCATCTTCCTGGCGGTCACCCTGTTCCTGCGCTCGGGCAATCACATACCGTACATCGTGCTGCTGGGCGGCAGCGCGCTCACGCTGTGCCTGCTGCCGGCGGCGCGGCGGGATGAAGCGCGGACCGAGCTCTGGGGCCTTCTGATATGCTACGGCCAGATGGTGCTGATCTGCGCCTACGCCATATTCCTCAGCACGCAGCCCGCCAACTACGACATTCCGGCGACCAGCGCCATCGTGTTCATATCGCTGCTGCCGCTGAGCATCGACGACCGCCCGATACGCATGTACGCGGTGGTGCTTTCGGAGTCGGTACTCTACCTGGCGTTCTCCCACGCGATGAAGTCCCCGAACGCCTTCTCGCTGGACGTCATGAACGTGGTCACCTTTGGCATCGCGGGCATGGTGCTGTACGCGGTGATCTGCGCGCGGAACATCCGGGAGCTCTATCAGAGCCGCAGGATCACCCAGATGTCCTTCCAGACGATACAGACCCTGGCCAACGCCATCGACGCGAAGGACCCCTACACCAAGGGCCACTCCACCCGCGTCAGCCAGTATTCGGTGATGATCGCCGAGGCGCTGGGCTGGCCGAAGGCGCGGATCGAAGATCTGCGCTACGCCGCGCTGCTGCACGACATCGGCAAGATCGGCGTGCCCGATTCGATACTGAACAAGCCGGCCAGGCTGTCCGAGGTCGAATTCAACATCATCAAGTCCCACACGACCGTGGGCGGGGACATCCTGCGGAACCGCACCGTGGTGGACATCGCCGAGGACGTCGCCCTCAGCCATCACGAGCGCTGCGACGGCAAGGGCTATCCCCGCGGGCTCTGCGGAAAGGAGATTTCAGAGGAGGCCCGCATCGTCGGCATCGCCGACGCCTTCGACGCGATGAACTCCAACCGCGTCTACCGAAGGGCCTGCGACCGCGATTACATACTCCGCCAGCTGCAGGAGGGGCGCGGAAAGCAGTTCGACGCCCAATACGTGGATGTGCTGATCGACCTGTGGGATCGGGGCCTGCTGGACGAGAGCCTGAAGAGCATCTACCGCTCCGAGGAGCGCAGCGGCGATATCGCCTCGTCGCTGCACGAGGCGGTGGAGCACTTCGTCCTGGAGAACGCCGACCCCGACGAGCTCGTGTCGGACATTCGGCACGCCGGCAGCTATGAGGGCGCGCTGAACGTGGAGTACGACCACTTCACGAAGCTGTACGAGTTCATCGCCAACCTGGAGAAGCGCTTTGACACCCCGTTCAAGCTGATACTGATCACGCTGGAGGAGCTCCCGGGGGATCAGTCCCGCGTGGAAAAGCTGGAGACCGCGATGTTCTACATGGACCGCGCCATACGCATCAGCATACGCGACGTGGACATCGTCACGCAGTTCAACCGGCAGCAGTTCCTGGTGATACTGGTCGGCACCGAGGAGGCCGGCGTCAAAACCGCGACGGACAGAATCTTCAAGAGCTACTACCGCATGAACGGCAGCAGCGCCTTTTCGCCGTCCTATACGATCGTGGAGGCGGAGGCGCACATGAAACCGGGCGGGGCAAAGGCTTGACTTTCCGTCCGCGCCATGCGATAATAAGTTGTTGTCGAATGGCGACAGATCGCGTCATGTGAAGGTGAGTGTTATGGATTTTTGGGTCATGCGCCCGTTCAACGGGCTGTTTTTTGCCGTATTCGCCGTCTGCGCCGCGGTGCTGGCCGTCGCGAGCCTGGCGCTGCGAAACCGGAGCGAGGCCCTCCGGCGGCGGGTCATCATCGTCGCCAGCCTGATCACGCTGGCGGGCTTTTTTGTGTACAAGGGCTTTCTGTCCGTCGACCGCGACTACGACCGCATCACGGCGGGGATGGGCGGCTTCAACTGGTGGGGGGAGCTGCCGCTGCAGCTGTGCAACATCAACATGATACTGATCCCCATCGCCGTGCACTGGAACAAGCGCGCGCTGATGAGCTTCTGCTTCTTCGTGGGCGTGCTGGGCGCGACGATGGCCCTGGCCATGCCGGGCAACGGGTTCAGTGGGTATTCGCTGCTGCTGCCGCGGATGCTGGGCTATTACGGCACGCACTTCGCGATCATCATGGAAGCGCTGGCGCTGGTGACGTTCGGGCTCTACAAGCCCAAATTCCGCGACCTGCCGATGGCCACGCTGATGCTCGTGCTGATCGCGCTGGCGGCCTGCGGCATCAGCCTGCTGCTGCGGGTCACCGGCCTGCACCCGAAGGCGAACTACTTCTATTCCGTTGAGACCGAGGGCAACCCGCTGCTGGAGCTGTTCCACAGGTTTCTCCCCGGGCCGTATCTGTACCTGCTGCCCAGCATCGGCATACTCTGGGTCTACATGGGCCTGGTCATGGGCGTGATCGCGCTGGTGCGCAAATGCGCCGGGAGCGGCAAGGCCTGACACCCCCAAAAAACAAGCCCGAAAGCGCGCGGCTTTCGGGCTTGTTGTATGCTGTGTGCCGGGCATGGCGCACATCTAACCGGTGAAAGACCGGTCGCGGGTATTTACCGCCAAGCGTAGCGAACCGCAAGCTGCTGGTGGCGACGCCAGGAGGGGAGGAAGCGGTGTAGCAAAGTCCAGGAGCCTACGAACAGAAACCTGATATAAGGCCAAACGGCGGGTGAGGTTGCA
>JAFYBB010000280.1 GCA_017540445.1 Clostridia bacterium
CGATGGCATACCGGATCGAATACCTTGCCCCCCAGGTTTGGAAGGGAACGCCCGTTCCGCTGGATTACACCTCGGGAACCTACTACGACATCGCTGTTGGCCGAAGGGCGGAGGGCTATGACATTTCCATCGTCAAGCGCCGTTTTGAGACGCCTGTGACACACACCCAGGCGGAAAAAGGTTTTCCCGACGGGCTGTACGCGGACTGGTGGGAGAAAGCCGAGGCCTACGGCATTGTCGAGGGCGACGCGCTGCTGGCGGTCATCGAGGTTTGCCCGGAGGAGTGGTCGAAGCGACTGATGGTGACGGAGCTATTCGTCGCGTCGGAGCTTCGCGGGCAGGGCTGGGGAAGACGGCTGATTGATCTTGCCAAGACGCTGACGGTGGAGAAGGGCTGTCGGGCGCTGATGCTGGAGACGCAGTCCTGTAACGTCAACGCCGTGGATTTCTACCGGCACATGGGCTTTGAACTGATCGGCTTTGATACCTGTTGCTATAGCAACCGGGACGTTGAACGCCGAGAGGTGCGTTTCAACATGGGTTGGTTTCCTGAAACGCCTGCGAACTGAAAGAGAGAAAGGGTCATCATGGAACGCATCACCAGTATGAAAAACCCGCTCGTCCGCGCGATGAAGTCGCTGCGGGAGCGCAAGGGCCGCGAGGCGGAGGGCCGCTTTTTAGTGGAGGGCGAGGTCATGCTGCGCGAGGCGCTGAAGTGCGGCCTGACGATTCGCGACCTGCTGGTGGAGGAAGGCCGGGCCGCCGAGGCCGGGCCCTTCGAGGCCGCCGAGGCGCGGTGCTTTGCCGTGCCGGTCGGGGTGCTGGAGGCCGTCTGCGACACCCGCACGCCCCAGGGCATCTGCGCCAGCTTTGATGTGCCTGTGCCGCTGCCGCTTTCGGACGCCCCGGCGCGCGTCGTGGCGCTGGACGGCACCCAGGACCCGGGCAACGTGGGCACCATCTGGCGCACCGCCGACGCCGCGGGCTTCCAGGGCCTGCTGTTCGGGACAGGCTGCGCCGACCCGCTCTCTCCGAAGGTGCAGCGCTCGGCCATGGGCAGCGGCTTCCGGGTGCCCTTCATGGTCTCGGACGACCTGCCCGCCGCGCTGATGGACCTGCGGGAGAGGGGCTGGTCGGTGATCGCCAGCGACCTGAGCGGCGCGGACTTCTACCGCCGCCCCGACCCTGGCGAGAAGTACGTGCTGGTGATCGGCAACGAAGCCCGGGGCATCTGCGACGCCGTCCGCGACGCCGCCACGACGCTGGTGAAGCTGCCGATGCGCGGCGGCGCGGAATCGCTGAACGCCGCCGTGGCCGCGGGCATCATGATGTATGAGATGATGAGGCAATAGGGGCAGCCAGCAGCCAGTTGCCAGGAGTGGCTGGTGATTAGTGGTTGGTGGTTAGTGATCAGTTGCCAACAGGGAGTAGGCAATAGGAGCGCCCAAAGGGCCGGAGGGCGAGCACGCTTGGCTGCGCCGCCCGGAGCCCGCGCCTGCGTGAATGTGCAGTGGCGCGGGGCGATAAGGGAGTAGGCAGTAGGAATTGCCCGGAATACACGGATGTTCCTCGCAATGACAACGATCGAAGCACAACCCTGTGTTGAGTCACTCGGGGACAGGTTCCAACTGACTCAGAATTACTACTATCAGTATATATATACTTACTTAAAGTATCAATTTTGAGTCAACAGGAACCTGTCCCCGAGTGACTCAAGGAAATCCGTCAGGATTTCAACAACAATTCCTCATTCCTCATTCCTAATTCCTCACTTCCGCGCTTCCTTCCGTCGCTGCATCTCGGACACGACGATGGCGCAGGAGGCGTCGCCGGTGATGTTGACCACGGTGCGGCCCATGTCGAATATGCGGTCCACGCCGGCCACTAAGGCGATGCCCTCCACCGGCAGGCCCACCGACTGCAGCACCATCGCCAGCATCACCATGCCCGCGCCGGGCACGCCGGCGGTGCCGACGGAGGCGAGGGTGGCGGTCAGCACGATGGTGAGCATCTGGGAGAAGGTCAGGCTGATGCCGAAGCACGAGGCGATGAACACCGCGCACACGCCCTGGTAGATGGCGGTGCCGTCCATGTTGATGGTCGCGCCCAGGGGCAGCACGAACGAGGTGACCTCCTTGTCGGCGCCCAGCTTCTGCGCGCACTCCATGTTCAGCGGCAGCGTGCCCACCGACGACGCGGAGGAGAAGGCCATCATGATGGCGGGCATCATGCCCTTGAAGAACGCGATGGGGCTGACGTGGCCCAGCGCCTTCACGGCGGCGGAGTAGACCGTCACGGCGTGGATCACGTAGCACAGATAGGCCACCAGCAGCACCTTGGCCAGCGACCCCAGCACCGCCGGGCCGTTCTCGGCCACCACGGGGCAGAGCAGGCAAAACACGCCGATGGGGGAGAGCTTCAGGATCATCTCCATGGCCTTCATGCAGATGTCGTTGGCCACGTCCACGGCCTTGAAGTCGATGTCGTAGCGGTCGGCGATCAGGATCAGCGCGAAGCCGATGAACAGCGAGGCCACGATGATCTGCAGCATGTTCGCCTCCACGAAGGGCTTGATGAAGTTGGAGGGGAATATGCCCACCAGCGTGTCCATGAAGTTCACGGTGGTCGCCGAGGGCTCATAGCTCAGGTCCGTGGTGGACAGCACCGGGAAGATGCCCTTGAACAGGTTGGCAAACAGCAGCCCGATGGCCACCGCGAAGGCGGTGGTGCACATGTAGTAGACCACGGTCTTGCCGCCGATGGCCCCCACCTTGCGGATGTCGCGCATCGAGACCACGCCCGCCATGATCGAGAAGAACACCAGCGGGCACACGATCCACTTGATCAGGTTCAGAAAGATCGTGCCGAAGGGCTTGATGTAGCCGGTGGCAATGCCCGGGTTGCCGGTAAACGCGATGCCCGCGATGATCGCCAGCACCAGGGCGATGAATATCTGCGTGGACAGCGCCAGCTTTTTCTTGGGTTGCATGTCGCATACCTCCTTGCGTTTGCTGCAAACAATGATAACACATATGGCGAATTGATGTCCATCGCTGCCATGTTAAAGTGGTGCAACGACAGCGCGATACGCAACGGGATTTACAAAACGGTGGTATAGTGGGAGTGTGGAGAGTGGGAGTCAGGAATGAGGAATTAGGAATTAGGAATGAGGAATTGTTGTTGAAATCCTGACGGATTTCTTTGATTCGGGGGACCGGATTGCCACGTTGGCCTCACTCCGTTCGGCCGCCTCGCAATGACAGAACGGGGCAGTTGCCCTCTGCGTGTCATTGCGAGGAAGCGGGCGACGCAGGAGCCTGCGACGTGGCAATCCGCTCCCTGGCATTCTCCTGCTCCTCACTCCTGAGTCACTTGGGGACAGGTTCCTACTGACTCACTTTGAGCGTCGGAAGAGGGACGGACCGGATTGCCACGTCGCTCCTGCGTCGCTCCTCGCAATGACAGAACGGAGGCGATCACCCTCTTGCATGTCATTGCGAGGAAGCCGAACGCCAGTGAGGCTGACGTGGCAATCCGGTCCCGGGCTATTCCTGTTCCCTGTACCCTGTTCCCTGTACCCTCTCGGCACCCTATTGCCTATTCCCTATTCCCTATTGCCTATTGCCTATTGCCTATTGCCCACTCCCTACTCCCTAACTCTCACCCGGAGGTGCTGACCATGCTTGTGACGCCGCAGATGTACCTGATCGTATTGCCGATGGTGTTCCTGGCGGCGGCGGTGGACGCCATCGCGGGCGGGGGCGGGCTGATCACGCTGCCGGCCTACACGCTGGCGGGGCTGAACTACGACTTTGCCTCGGGCAACAACAAGTTCTCCTCCACCTTCGGCACGTTGACGGCCACGGTGCGCTACTGGCGCAGCGGCAAGCTGCAGGCAAAGCCCGCGCTGATCGCGGCGGCGCTGGCGCTGCCGGGCTCGTGGCTGGGCACCCGTGCGGCGATGGCGCTGGGCAACCGGGTCATGCACATCTTCATGGTGTGCGTGATACCGGTGGTCGGGGCGCTGGTGCTGCTCAGGGGCAAGGGCCCGGAGCGCTCCCGGCCCTTTGCCAGGCGCGACATATACATCTGCGCGGCTATCGGCCTGGTCATCGGCTTCTACGACGGCTTCTTCGGCCCGGCCACCGGCACCTTCCTGATCCTGCTGTTCACGACATACCTGGGCATGGACATGGTTTCGGCCTCGGCGACGGCCAAGCCGGTGAACCTGTTCAGCAACATCGCCTCGCTCGCCACCCGCATCGTGGCGGGCAACGTGCTGTTCGCGCTGGCGATACCGGCCATGTGCTGCTCCATCGCGGGCGGCTGGCTGGGCGCAAAGCTGGCCCTGCGCAAGTGCGCGGGCTTCATCCGCAAGATGCTGCTTGGCGTGCTGACCATCATGACCGTAAAGCTGGCCATGGACCTGCTGCCAAGCCAAAACCTTGTCACCGGGACGGTCCTCTTGACAACTTTTCCTGTCACCGGGACGGTCCTACTGACAACATTTCTTGTCAACAAGACCGTCCCGGTGACAAGATGCAAAGGCACGGTACATCCGCTGGGTGATGCTTGGCGTGCTGGCCGTCATGAGCGTGAAGCTGGCCGTGGACTTGTTGCCAAACAAAAACCTTGCCACCG
>JAFYBB010000281.1 GCA_017540445.1 Clostridia bacterium
CTGCCTCGCCATTCCCATCACCCCTGTTTGCTTTCCTCTCCTGTATTCTACATCAGTTATCTTAACATGTCAATAAAGAAAGTGGACACTGGGGACAGACACACCAGAACCGTCCCCAATGTCCTGACAGACCTTTGTATGTCTGTTTGCCTTGCCTTCCTCCCATGTCGACCTGTCCCTGCTCTGCCTGTCTCTGCCTGGTTGCTCATCCGGCCTGCCGTGCTAAACCCAAAGTTAATGCCGTTGGAACCGTCCCCGATGTCCCGCAGAATCGTCCCCGATGTCCCACGCTTATGGGATTTCAAACCATGCCGGGTCGATCTCGTCAAACATATTTGCGTACTGAACATACTGATATTTTTGGATGAGCGGATCGTCCAGCACATCGTTTACGCTGCCGTACACATTTCCCTCCGTATCAATGACACCCATCGCAGAAATAACAGGATATTTCTCATGTACCTCTTTGAGCATCTGTACAAAAGGCGGGAGCGGGAAATTGCCTTGCTCCAGAATCAGCCACGGCAGATAATTTGCGCTGATATATGTATCGTGCGCAGATTCGGTTTTGTAGTTTGTCCAGATAAAGAACTTGGATTTGTAGAAATCCAGGTAGGTCTCTGTTTCAGTATATATTTCACTCTGCGCAAAAGCAGGCAATCCCGGCTGGTGGTCACCGAAGAAGATAATCATGGTCGGTTCGTCGCTGTCACGGTAAGTCTCCATCAAATCTTTGACCGCATTGTCGGAAGCGCGAATCAGAGAGAGATAAATCTGTGAATCAAGATACAGATCAGACCCGTAGTCAAGCACTGATTTGTCCTTCTCCACATCTTCCCATCGCTCATAGCCTGAATGGTTTTGCATAGTTACATTAAACAGGAAGCGCGGCTGATCCTTGTGTTCCTCATCCACAGACTCAATGTACGTATAGTCTGCGATATCTGCCGGATGCTTATGAAGAGTGGGTACTTCTCCAAGGGCATCTTCATAGTCAACGATATCATGGAAAGTGGAAAAGCCGAGATTGGGATATGCCATGTTCCGGTTCCAATTCTGAGCATCGTTGGCATGAAATGCCTCTGCAATATATCCCATAGCTCTGAAATAGGAAGCCAACGAGAACAGCGGTTCCGTAACATTTTCTGTGTATGGATACGCGCCGGCACCGAGGAAAGCCAGGGTATTGCCCGTGAGACCTTCAAACTCCGTGTTGCAGGTGCCGCCGCCAAAGATGGATACATACAGGCTTCCCTCGATTGTGTTTTCATCAAGACTGTCGATAAACGGCATTACATCAATGCGGTCATCCAGACCGACGGTACGCAGATCGGAAAACGCTTCATTCATAACCATGATGATGTTCGTGGGCTGTATACCTTCTGGCTCGACGTTCTCATATTCTGCCAAATACCCGTTAACAGTTTCCCGGCTATAACCCTCTGGTCGCTCAACACCTGAATTGAGAGCACTTCGCAAGTAGGTCAGAACCATACCTTCCTCATGAAAGCTCTTGAGCAACACAGCATCCCAGGCGAAAGAGTTGAGGGTCTTAAAAGCGTTGGTGTTAATGCCTGTCACAACCATCAGGGCGGCAGCCAAGATGCTGGCTCCGCGCTTAACCAACTGTCGTTTAACGGGTTGCTTCTCATCTGACTGATTTCTTTTCCACATTACGACAATGGCTACAGCATAACAAATGACAACAATGACGCCAACAATCATCTTCCAGCTTGGTGTAAACGTGTAGCCGCCCATAACTTCTGCCGCAGTACCTATGGCTTTCAAATCTGCTGGCATAATAGGCTTATTACGGAATATGATGACGAAGTAGTTGGCTATATACCAGAACGTTGCAAACGCCATTGTCGCAACGGTTCCGATAAAAGGGAGCGTAATGGCATTGATCGCAAGGCTCAAAGCAAAGAAGAACAGCCAGTTTAACAGAATGTTTGTGTACCGTACATAAGGCAGACTACCGCAGAAAAAACACCCTGTCAAGATCGTTACCATGATCGCCGCCGCGCTGAGAAACGGCAGCCGAATTGCCGGAAGGCGGGTATCAATCACTTCCAGTAGTAATGATAGAAAAACCGAAAGGAATAGCAACAATACCGAATACGCAATCCAGAACCATGCTGGAGCAAAATGTGACGCAATCGCGATCGTTGTTCCCTCCGCCGGGTTTTCAAATGTAAAATGGACCCGTTCTCTATCCTCAGAAAGTGACGTTTTTAAGCCATCAAACTGACCTATCGGCGTCCTGTCCTTGAGGCTGTAATGCGCTATTTTGATACCGAAACTTCGGACGTCAAATCCCTCGATTTCAACATCGGAGACATCCGAAAAGGTCAGTTTGAAGGTCTTTGCGTCATAATGGTAACCTGAAATTGTGGCTTTTTTCAGCTCACTCCCGCAGTAAAAAGTGCGTTGGTAAAATGTCGAAAAACTGGCAGGAGAACTAAGATAAGTCTGGCAGATTCCTTCACCGACGATTTTGTCCGTGTAAAGAACAATATCATATTTAGGAGAAAGATAGCCAAAGAAGAGCATAACAAAAACAAGTGGCAGCACCACTGGAATGTATCTGAGGTGATTAATCAGTTTCCTATAAGAATCATTTTTCATAGATCATCTCTCGTTTCCTGGCCACTTGCGTGGACAAATCGAAGACTTCACACTAACAAGGGATTTGTTGGAAAGGCAAGGCCGTGCTGGTCGCTATTGCGATCCCGGTTTTCACAAGCCAACTGGCTAAATCTGAAATGGCAACCGACCTTGCCAACGTCCGTGCGGCGTATGCAGAAGGGGCAGCCACTGCTCTGGCTGATGGACAACTGACTGCTTCTGGTAAAATAGCAGTCACCTTTACTAATCCTTGCAAGAAGTGCACTCTCAGCAATGATAGTACTAATCATAAGCTTATTGTCACACACTCAAAGAGAAGCTCTGTTGCGGGTTCCTTCGAATACAATTCTGACGCAGTTCTTACTATAAACTAATCATAAAATGAGATCAGCTGAGATTTCCGGGAAAACTCAGCGAATGGAAAGGAGCGCCCTTGCATGTAGAAGGCGCTCCCTTTTCATGTTTGCACGAGCCTTCTCAAGTTCCCGGGTTCAAGAAAGCATCATGTTTCCTATTAGTGCTGAAAATGTCAGCTGATCGTCAACGAAATGTCGTCATCCATTTTGAAAGAGCCCTTGATCGTGGAATCTTTGCTATGGGTAACGATAACTTTACCGCTCGCTTGAGTAACAGTGCCATGAGTAGCAGTAGAATTGTGAATTGTCACAGCCATCTTACCAGAAGCAGTCATCTGCCCATCGGCAAGAGCTGTCGCAACTACATCAGCATATTCGGCACGTACATTGGCAAGGTCAGTAGCGTTTTCAGCTTTCTTCAACTGGCTTGTGAAAACCGGGATTGCAATAGCAACCAACACGGCGATGATCGCAACGACGATCAGCAGCTCGGCGAGGGTAAAGCCCTTCTTGTTCATCTTCTTCATGGATTCACGTCTTCCTTTCTACATGTAGAATCGCACTTGCACATTTCCGCGGGTCACGGCCGCTCGCCGCGGGAACGGGATATCTTTCAGGCCGCCGGGAACGGCCGGAAGGAACCATTGTCATGGGCGCGCCGGCCGGCACGCTTACCATCTGTTACATTGTAACACAGATTCGTGATGTTTGCAATACCCTTTTTACATTTTTTTCCAAAATCACCGATTCGCCGTCGCCGAATCCCTGGGCAGGCCGGCGTCCGGGGTGCCGTCCACCATGGTCTCGTAGAAGGTGGCGGACTGCTGCATGATCACGGCGCCGTTGTCGGCGATGGCGCAGCGCACATCCCCCACCAGGCAGCGGTTTTCGCCGGCGCACAGCTTCTTCATGACGGCCTGGGCCGCGGCGTAGTCGGCCGTCTGGTAGCGCAGGGTAAAGCTCCGCCGAATCTGGTTGCCGCTGCGGGTGACGTTGGCAAATTCGATGGAATACTGCTGGGTTTGGGCCAGTATGTCGTTCAGGAAGGCCACCTCGGCCTTGCTGTTGTTGTAGCTGCCCATGTAGGAGAGCTGTCCCTCGGCCTTCAGCGCGTCCATCTTGTTCTGCAGGCCCTGCAGATACATCACCCGCTGCTGGGCGGTGTCCAGCTGGGTCTGCAGCATCTGGGCCTCGGATTCCGAACTGGCGACGGCGTCGCGCACGTTCTGATCCACGAAGCGGTAGTACACCAGTCCCAGCAGGATCAGCACCAGCACCAGTATCAGGACCTTCTCCTTGGTGGTGAAATCTCGGCTCAGGACCTTCACGGCGCCTTCACCTCCTCGACCGGCTTTTGCAGGTACACGATCAGCTTGGCCAGGACCTCGCCGGCGGCCTGCCTCTGGCCATCCTTGTTGGCGGTGGTGATGGTGCAGCTGTTCACGATGGGGCTGTCCTCCAGCGACTTGGCCAGCAGGTTCAGCGATTCCAGCGACGGACCGCCGATCTCGACGGTCAGCACGTTCTCGCTGACGCTCCAGTTGCGGATCACATAGCGGGGCTCCCCGTCGTCCTCCGACTCCCCGCCGTCCTCGAGCTCGTCGTCCTCGTCGTCAAACCATTCGTCGTCCTCGTCGTCAAACCATTCGTCGTCCTCGTCTTCTTCCTCCGCTTCGCCGGCCTCCGGCTGCTCCGGCAGGATCGAGGTCACCAGGTCCAGCACCTGCACCCGGTCCACCAGGTCCAGCTCCACCTGGCTCATGCCCTCCATGGTGTAGTGGGCGTAGGTGGTCTCCACGTCGCCAAAGCCGTTCAACAGCTCCATGGTCGCATCCAGGTCGGCCTGCAGCCGCTCCACCTTGGCCTCTGCCTGGGAGACAGCCATCAGCCGGTCGGCCACCAGGTATTTGCCGAACAGGTACGCGAGCCCCACGATCAATACTATGCTGAGAACGGTCATGGGGATGTTGATTTTCTTCTCGTCCACCAGCACCAGGTTGATGGAGCGCTTGGTGGGCAAACGGCCGTGCACGCCCTTGCCGGACTTGCCGCCCTTGGCGGACTTCTTCAACAGTGCAGCCAATACAATCCCTCCCCCCGCTCAGCTCATGGCGATGCCGATGGCCTGGGCCATGCCGTTGCACGCCTCTATGCCCTCGCCGCCGGGCACCAGCTCCGCGGCCGGGTGCAGCTGTACGTTCAGCATTTCGCCGATGGCCTCGGTCAGGGGCTGGATCACCGCGCCGCCGCCGCACAGCCACAGGTCGCCCAGGGCGCTGTCCGGGTTGCTGAAGCGGTAGAAGTTCAGCACCCGCATCAGCTCCACAGCGATGTTCTCGTAGGCCGTCCGGCACTCCTCGCGGTCCTGGCAGTTTTCATAGTTGCTGGTCAGGTAGGTGCGGGCCAGGTGCACGTCCACGCCGTAGGCCTCGGCGATGACGTCGTCCAGCGTAAACAGCCCGGTCTCCAGCACGCGGGTGGCCACGTGCCGGTCCTGCTTGAACATGTACATGCGAATCGCGCTGTAGCCCAGGTCGAGCACGCCGTACTCCTCGGACTCCGCCGACAGCTTCCCCTGCTGCGCCCGAAGCAGCGCGATGTAGGCGCTGAGCGCCGGGGCGCACTTCACAAGCTTCAGCCCCGCCTTGCGCAGGGCGTCGCGGGCGTCCTCCAGCACGGCGCGCAGCGTGCCGACGGCCATCAGCTCCAGCGTCGCTTCCTCCGCCTCGCCCCCGTCGGCGGCCTCCTCGCCGGACTTGGACTCGCCGGGGCGCGACAGCACCGCGTAGTCGAACACGTAGTCCTTCAGCTCGCCGGTGATGTAGTCCTTGAACTCGAAGGGCAGGTTGTATTCCAGCTGCTCCACCGTCATCGGTGGCACATCCACGTTCTTGACGTAAACGGTTTCGTTGGGCAACGCCAGCGCCGCGAGGTTGGCGCGGATGCCGTTCTGCTTCATCGTGTTGCGAATCAGTTCGCCCATCGATTCCACAGAGGTGATCCGGCCCTGTCGCAGCAGGTTTTCGGGCATCTGCGCCATGGCGGTCTTCAGCACGCGGCCGCCCCTGACCAGCGCCAGCTTCAGCTGGTCGTGCCCGATGTCAATGCCAAGAATCGTCTTTGCCATGATCCTTCTCCGTCAATCCATTATTGGAACAATCCCAAATACCAGTTCACCAGCGGCTGGCCGTACAGCAGCATCGCCGCCGCCGACACCGCGATGGCAGGTCCGAACGGAAACGCCCGGTCGCCGCCCTTGCGCCTTTGCAGCGCGTGCATCGCAAGCCCCAGCACGCAGGCGAGCATCAGCGAAAACAGCGTGCCCACGAACCCCAGGTACAGCCCGACGACCGCGAACAGCTTGATGTCGCCGCCGCCCAGCGAATCCCGCCCCAGCAGCCTGTCCATGACCAGCGACACGGCCAGCAGGCCGCCGCCGAACACCAGCGCCGCGGCCAGAGACAGCAGCGCGTCCCACCAACCGGTGAACAGGAACGGCAGCGCCGCCACCCACGCGACGGCGGAGGCGATGTGGCAGCCGTCCGGGATCAGCATGGCGTCCAGGTCCGTCAGCGTCAGCAGGAACAGGCAGCACAGGAACACGTAGTTCCGCAGGCACAGCACCGTGAGGTCAAAGCGCAGCAGGCACAGCACCGTGACCAGCGCAAACCCCAGCTCGGTGAGCGGGTAGCGGACGGACACCCTCTGCCCGCAGGCTCGGCAGCGCCCCTTCTGCATGAGCCAGCTGAACACCGGGATCAATTCCAGCGCCGTCAGCTCGTGGCCGCAGCCCGGGCAGCGGCTGCGCCCCCGCACGAAGGATTCCCCCCGCGCGACGCGCCAGGCCGCGCAGTTCAGAAACGAGCCCATCACCGCGCCGAAGGCCGCCGCCACCGCCGCGCAGAAGATCAGCGCGGGCCGGTAATCGTAGATGGACATGCTCCGTCACCCTTCCCGGCGCGCCAAAAATCGCGGCCTCTCTCTCTCCCTTTACTTTAGCGCATCCAGGCCGCGATGTCAAGCAAAATTTAACAAATGTTATAAAATATTACATTTGTATGAATCTGCGCAAAATGCGAGCAAGATCACCCCTCATACGCCTCGCCGCCCCAGGCCTTGTCTTCGCTCCAGGTGGCGCAATGGTCCTCGTCGGCGTACAGGAACGACGCGATGTCGCCGGCGCCGTCGGCGGCGTCTTCCAGGGTGTAGAAGGCCACGACGCCCTTGTAATCGTGGTAGTAGCGGGTCCCGCGGTGCATGTTCGGCAGGCTGTCCGCGCGAACGCAGCTCAGCCGCTTGCCGTTCAGCTTGATCTCCACGGCCTCGGGCTCCGCGTCGCTCTCGCGGCGGGCGTGGCGCAGGCTCTCCCGCAGCAGGTCCAGCGCGTGGGAGGCGTTCAGCCGCGCGCGCCGGAAGGTATCGGTATCGTGCAGGCCGCAGAAGGGCTCGAATATGCCGTTCGAGCCGCGCAGCAGGTACACCGTGCCGCCGGAGGGGCAGATGTCGTCCCGCTCGGGCAGCACCTCGTCCAGCGTCTTCATGGCGTCCTCGGCCGTGCCCGCTTCACTGTGGGCCAGGTAGTCGATGATCAGCCCGTCGCGGGCGGACTTCATCGCCTGTTCGCAGGCGATCTTTTCCGAGCGATAGCGAAACTTCTGCCACGCCGGTACGGCGATGATCACCAGCATCATCGCGATCAGCGCCAGCAGCAGCGCGATCAGCCGGTTGATTCCGCCCTTGCGCTCCCCGATCTTCCGCATCATCGTTTCTTCCCCTTACATCCCGGCGTACATGCCGAACATGGCCATGTAGATGGCGATGACGATGAACCCGGCGAAGCCCGCCAGGAACACCAGTATCGCCGGCTCCAGCTTGGCCAGCGCCTCGGTGGTGGCCTGCTCCAGCTCGTGGTCGTAGTACTCGGCGGTCATGGTCAGCGTCTGCTCCAATTCGCCGCTCTCCTCGCCCACGGCGGTCATGTCCACCAAAATCTCCGGCAGGCAGTTGGCCTCGCGCAGGCTCGCGCCCAGCGTGTGGCCCTCCTCCAGCCGGCCGCTGACCTTGCCCACGCACTGACTGATGTGGTAGTTGCTGATCACGCGGCTGGTGACGGTGACGGCCTTCACCATCGGCAGGCCGGCCTGCAGCATCATCGCCATGGTGTTGGCGAACTGGCTGGCCGAATTCAGCACGCCGATGTTGCCCAGCACCGGCAGCTTCAATTGCAGCTTGGCCAGGTTCAGCCGCCCGGATTCCGTGTTCCCGTACAGCTTGTAGATGAGGCCAAACCCCGCGCCGACGGCCAGCATCACCATCCAGTACTTCTGGAAGAACTTGGACATGCCGATCAGGATCTGGGTGGGGATGGGCAGCTCGCTGCCCTGCTCGGCGAATATGGCGGTGAACGTGGGCACCACCTTCACCATCAGCACGATGACCACGATGATGGCCACGATGAACACGAATATCGGGTAGATCAGCGCGCCGCGCACCTTGCCCTTCATCTTGCTCTGCTTGGTGTAGTGCTCGGCGGCGGACTCAAAGGCCACGTCCAAGCTGCCGGCCTCCTCGCCGGCGCGGATCGATTCGAGGAACGTGACCGGCAGCATCTTCTTGCCGCGCTCGGCGAAGCTGGCCGCCAGCGAGCGGCCGCCCTCCACGTCCTTGGCCACGTCCTGGAGTATGCGCTTCAGGGGCTTGTCGGTCATCTTTTCGGCGATCAGCTCCACCGTGCGGCGGATGGGCACGCCGGCCTTCAGTATGACGGAGAACTGGCTGCACATCAGCGTGAACGCCTTGTCGTTCAGCTTGTTGCCGCCGATCTCCATGCTCATCAGCGAGGCGCCCTTGCCCTTTTCCTTCACCTCGGTGATCTGCAGCACGATGGAGTAGCTCTCCTTGATGCGGGCGACGGCGTCCAGCTCGTCAAAGCCCTCCATCACGCCGTTGACCTTCTTGCCGTCCTTCGACAGCGCGGTATACTTAAAAGTTGCCATCCGGGGCCTCCCCTACAGTCTGAGTATCAGGCGTTCTTTTTCACGTAGTCCGCCTCGTGGGCGTAGCGCAGCGCCACGTCCTTGGCGACCTGGCCGCTGCGCACCAGGCGCACCAGGGCCTGGTCCATGGTCTGGCCGCCGATGGCCGCGCTGGTGGCGATGGCGTTGGCGATCTGCGGCGTGTTGCCGTTGCGGATCAGGTTGCGGATGGCGTCGGTGACCACCATCATCTCGCAGGCCAGCGCGCGGCCACCCGCCTTCTTCGGGATCAGCTGCTGGGTCAGCACGGCCTGCAGGCACATGGACAGCTGCAGGCGAATCTGCACCTGCATGCCCTCCGGGAACACCTGCACGATGCGGTCCACCGCGTCGCTGGCGCTGCCGGTGTGCAGCGTGCCGAACACCAGGTGGCCGGTCTCCGCCGCGGTGATGGCGGTTTCGATGGTCTCCCGGTCGCGCATCTCGCCGATCAGTATCACGTTGGGGTCCTCGCGCAGCGACGCGCGCAGGCCGGCGGCGAAGCTCATGGTGTCCTTGCCCACCTCGCGCTGGTTGATGGCGGCCTTGTCCGGGGTGTAGATGTACTCCACCGGGTCCTCCAGCGTGACGATGTGGCACTTGCGGGTGTGGTTGATGTAATCCAGCAGCGCCGCCAGCGAGGTGGACTTGCCGCTGCCGGTCTCGCCGGTGACCAGCACGATGCCCTTGTGCAGGTCCGGCAGCTTCAGCGCCGCCGGCGGCAGGCCCAGCACTTCCAGCTTCGGGATCCTGTCGGACAGCAGGCGCAGCGCCACCGAGGGCACGCCCTGCTGGCGGAAGATGTGGATACGGCAGCGGTTGCCGGCGAAGGTGTCCGCCGCGTCCAGCTCGCCGGTGGCCAGATAGGTGTCGAAGGCCTCGGGCGTGCCGGAAAGCTCGCGGGCGTAGGCGGTGCAGTCGTTGCGGGACAGCGGCGTCTCGCACATGTTTTCCAGCTGCCCGTCCTTGCGGTATTTGGGCGGCAGCCCGTAAATCAGGTGAATATCCGACGCGCCGTCCTGACGCGCTTTTACGACGAGTTCCTCAATCGTCATCGATGTACCCTCCATTTTTGTGTTCCTATTGGCTACTGGCTACTGCCTGCTCCAATCAAATATCCTCATACACCACGCGCAGCACCTCATCGCTGGTGGTTTTGCCCTCCTCCACCAGCTTGATCGCGTTGTCCTTCAGCGATACGAAGCCGCTGGACGGGTCTTTCAGCAGCGATTCGATGGCCTCGCGGCCCGCGCCCTTGGCGATCATGCGGCGCACCTGTATGGTGAGCGGAAAGATCTCAAACACGGCGGTTCGGCCGCGATAGCCGGTGTCGAAGCACTCCGGGCAGCCCGCGCCGCGGTAGAAGGTGCGCCCGGGCTTGGGCGCGAGGCCCAGCTCGGCCTGCTCGTCCTCCGAGGGCTCGTAGGCCTGGCGGCAGTTGGGGCAGATGCGGCGCACCAGGCGCTGGCTGAACACGCCCTTCAGCGCGCTGGCCACCAGGTAGGGCTCCACACCCATATCGGTCAGGCGCTCGACGGTGCCCAGCGCGTCGCTGGTGTGGATGGTGGAGAGCACCACGTGGCCGGTGATGGCCGAGCGCATGGCGATCTCCGCCGTCTCGCCGTCTCGAATCTCGCCGACGGCGATGATGTCCGGGTCCTGGCGC
>JAFYBB010000282.1 GCA_017540445.1 Clostridia bacterium
ATCGTCACGCTCTCCAGCGTGCTGTTCATCCGCAACAACGAGCACCGCGATTCCGAGCAGCTCCTGCTCCTGCTCTGCGAGACGGGCGAGCGCAACCTGGACTACTACTTTGCAATACAGGGGCGACGACGAGGTCGGCCGGCTCGCGAGCACCTTCAAGCGGCTGGCGGACCACATGAAGGAGCACATCAACGACCTGAACAAGCGCGTGTACGTGGACGCGCTGACCTCGGTGAAGAACAAGGGCGCGTTCAGCACGGCCATCGATTCGCTGCAGAAGCAGGTGGATGAAGAAGGGGGGCAGACGGCGTTCGCCATCGGCGTGTTCGACTGCGACGACCTGAAGTCGGTCAACGACCAGTACGGCCACGACAAGGGCGACATCTACCTGAAGACCGCCTGCCGGCTGATCTGCCGGATATTCGACCACAGCCCGGTGTTCAGGATCGGCGGCGACGAGTTCGCCGTGATCCTGCGCAATCAGGACTACGAGAACCGGGAACAGCTCGTCAGCCAGTTTGAAAGGGAACGGGAGCGGATCAACGCGGACAGCGAGAACCGGTGGAAGCAGATCCACATCGCGATGGGCATCGCGGTGTTCGATGCGGATATCGACAGCTATGTGATCGACACCGTGCGCCGGGCCGACAAGATCATGTACGCCGACAAGCAGGCGCGAAAGCAGGCGCGGTAGCGGCGCGGCAACAGAACGGGAGCGCTCCGGTCATCGGGGCGCTCCGGTGTTTTTGGGCTGGGCCTGCATGGCCGTGGCCCAGGCGTCGGTCTCGCTCTCGTCCGGCCGCAGCTGGCGCAGCGCCAGTATGAACCGGCCCTCCCGGTTGGCGTAGTCGCAGGTCACCAGCAGCAGCAGCCTGTCGCCGTAGCGCACGTCCACGGGCACGTTGTAGAGCGAGCGGCTCTGCAGCTTCAGCACGAACTTGTCGAACTCCGCTTCGTCGAACACGAACTGGCGCACGTCGAAGTAGTGCCGGTCCTTCGGTTCCATGCTGGCGCTGAAGGCCGCGAAGGCCACGTAGGCGCGGTTCTCGTAGATGGTGTCAAAGTGGATCACCGAATGGCGGCGCAGGTAGCTGACCTCGCCGTAGGCGCTCAGGCGGCCGAACATGGTGTGGTTTTTCATGTTGTGGCCGTACACGATCAGGCAGTCGTCCTCCGGCACCAGCCGGTTCATACCGTCCATGAACAGCGCGCCCTCCTGGGCCTCGCCGCCCTCGAAGCCGTGGGTGAGGTAGAACTCGTTGTCGTTCTCCCGCTGGAGGACAGGCAGGGAGACCATGTCCTCAATCTCCAAAAAACCGACTGTGTCCGGGTTGATGCCCAGCAGCTGGCTGAAGCCGGACTGCACCGGCGGGGCCGTGGGCAGCAGCAGAAGAAGCGTGTCGCCGTTGGGCGTGGCGCGGGGTGCGTCCGTCGCCAGCGGCACGTCCACCACCACGGGCATCGGCTCCGGAGTGGGCACGGGCGTCGGCGCTTCGGTGGGCGCTTCGGTGGGTTCCGGGGTGGGGGCCTCGGTGGGCGCTTCGGTCGGTTCCGGGGTTGGAACATCGGTCGGCGCTTCGGAGGGCTCCGGGGTTGGAGCTTCGGTCGGTTCCGGGCTTGGGACCTCAGTGGGAACCGCGGTCGGTTTCTCCGTCGGCGCTTCCGTCGGCTGGGCAGTGGGCGCTTCGGTTGCGACTTCGGTCGGGTTTTGGGCCGGCGCGGCCGTCGCCGCCTGCCTGCCGTAAAGCTGGGCGTAGCGGTCGCCCTGGGCGCGGATGCGGGCCTGGTTGACGTACCAGTATACGATGTAGCCGGCAGACGCCGCCATGATCAGTATCAGCCCCGCGCAGAAGGCCGTCAGCACATACCGCTGCCGCCTTGCGCGCCTGCGCCCGCCCGATCTGCCGTGATGCTTCTTGCCCATGTCGCCCTCCGCGTGCTTGATGCGTCCATTATAAGCGCTTTCCGCGGGAATTGCAAGAGCGTCGCGCTGCCAATTCCCGCCGCATAACCCCCCGGGCCGCCTCATAAGCTGGATGTGAAAACGCATTCAGGAGGCGGGGCCCATGGATCAGAATTCACTGTACCGGGACATCGCGGGCCGATGCGACGGCGACATCTACATCGGCGTCGTGGGACCGGTCCGCACCGGTAAATCGACCTTCATCAAGCGCTTCATGGAGCTGCTTGTGCTGCCGAACATCGCCGATGCCGATGCCAGGGACCGCACCGTGGATGAACTGCCCCAGAGCGGCGCGGGCAGGACCATCATGACCACCCAGCCCCGCTTCGTGCCCAACGAGGCTGTCCAGGTGCGGCTGAGGGACGAGGCGGCGGCCCGGGTTAGACTGGTGGATTGCGTGGGCTATCTGATTCCCGGCGTGCTGGGGCTCAGCGAGGGCGACGAGGCGCGCATGGTGCGCACGCCCTGGTTCGACCACGACATACCGTTTGAAGAGGCCGCGGAGCTGGGCACCCGCCGGGTCATACGGGAGCATGCCACCATCGGCATGGTGATCACCACCGACGGCAGCGTGGTGGACATGCCCCGATCCGCCTACGAGGCCGCGGAGGCCCGGGTGGTCCAGGAGCTGAAGGCGCTGGGCAAGCCCTTCATCGTGGTGCTGAACGCGAAGTCGCCCGCGTCGCCGGAGGTGCTGCGGCTGCGGGACGCCCTGGCGGAGCAGTACGGCGTGCCGGTGCGCGCGGTGAACGCCCGGGAGATGGGGCTGGAGGAGCTGAACGGGCTGCTGGAGAGCCTTCTGTATGAGTTCCCGCTGCGCGAGGTGCGGGTGCAGACCCCGGCCTGGCTGACGGCGCTGCCGGACGACCACTGGCTGAGCCGCTCGGTGATGGACAGCGTCTGCGGCGCGGCCGGGTCCATGCGCTGCGTGCGGGACCACGAGCGCCTGAAGCGGGCGCTGGACGAGAACGAATACGCCGAGGACGCGCTGCCGATACGCATCAGCCTGAACGACGGCACGCTGGACTACCGGCTGAGCCTGAAGGACGGGCTGTTCTACCGGGTGCTGGGCGAGGCCTGCGGCGAGACCATCGACGGGGAGGCCCACCTGTTTGAGCTGATGAAGCAGCTGGTGACCGCGCGGCGGGCGTACGACCGGGTGGCCGGCGCGCTGCAGAGCGTGCGCGAGAACGGCTACGGCGTGGTGACCCCGACGATGGACGAGCTGGAGCTGCAGCCGCCCGAGATCGTGAAGCAGGGCGCGCACTACGGCGTGCGCCTGAAGGCCGCCGCGCCGTCGCTGCACATGATCCGCGCCGACATACAGACCGAGGTCAACCCCTTTGTCGGCTCCGAGAGCCAGTCCGGGGAGCTGGCCAAAACGCTGCGGGAGAAGTTAGAGGCGGGGGAGAGCATCTGGGACACGGAGATCTTCGGCAAGACCCTCAGCGACCTGGTGCGCGAGGGCGTGAACGGCAAGCTGAACCGCCTGCCCGAGGAGGCGCGGCAAAAGCTGCGGGAGGCGCTGGAGAAGGTGATCAACGAGGGCAGCGGCGGCATGATCTGCGTCATGCTGTAGAGAGAGAACGCTCCATGAGCCGGACGGCGCGCGCCGTCCGGCTCAAAACATACCGATATTCGGGATTTGAACACGAACATTAACAGTTTGGCAACGCAAAGGTGAATGATGATATGGTAATATAAACTGTATGGCTGTATGGCAGGGAATATGTGCAGCCCGGAAGGCGGGAGGACAGCATGCAGGATAGACCGTCGCGGCAGGCGCAGGGCGCGCCGGCCGGGCGACCGGCGCAGGCCGGGAAGCACGCCGCCCGCGGGCCGGTCGAAAAGCCGGCGGGTCAGCCCCGGCATGCCGCAAAGCACGCGGCCGGGTCCAAAAAGCACGCGGCCGGGTCCAAAAAGCCCGCGGCGAAGCACCTGGGCGTCAGGACCGTGGCCTGGCGGGCCGGGTTGTGCCTGATCACCGCCGTGGTGCTGGTGCTGGTCGCGGCCATCGGCGCGGGCTTCATCGCCTTCCGCGGCCCTTCCGAGAGCCTGGGCGACCTGCTGACGGTCACGATGCTGGAGACCAGCGCCCTGAAGTTCGTTCCCCGCATTTACTATACCAAGGCCCAGGTCAATGAGATCGTCGCCCGCAACGAGGTCGCCGAGGTCGAGGACGAGACCGACACCTCGATGATCGTGCTGGCCGCGCCCACGGCCGAGCCGGACGAAAAGGGCGCGGCCCCCGAGGCGACGCCCAGGCCCGAGAACCTGATCGTCGAGGAGAACGGCATACAGATCTACGAGGTCCACGGGGCCACCTACAACGGCTGGATCATGGTGGTGGCGGACCCGTCCCGGGTCAGCGTGGGCGTCTGCCGCGAGAACTTCTCCTCCAAGGAGGGGCTGGTGCTGCACGAGATTGCCGCGCGCTACGACGCGCTGGCCGCCATCAACGGCGGCGGCTTTGAGGACGACGGCGGCCTCGGCAACGGCGGCAGGCCCCTGGGGCTGGTGATCTCCCAGGGCAAGGTGCTGAGCAAGGCCAGCAAGGGCGGCGACCACAACACCGTGATGGGCTTCAACCAGGACAATGTGCTGATCATCGGCAAGATGACCTCCGAGGAGGCCCTGAAAAAGGGCATCCGCGACGCGCTGGCCTTCGGCCCGGCGCTGGTGGTCAACGGCGAGGCGGCCCCGGTGAAGGGCTCCAGCTCCGGCCTGAACCCGCGCACGGCCATCGGCCAGCGGGCGGACGGATCGGTGCTGCTGCTGGTCATCGACGGGCGGCAGGCCTCCAGCCTGGGCGCGACCTACGCGGACATGATCAACGTGCTGCTGGAATACGGCGCGGTCAACGCCGCCAACCTGGACGGCGGCTCCTCGTCGATGATGTACTACAACGGCGAGTATCTGAACAAGGGCGTCATGCTCACCGGCTCGCGCAAGCTGCCCACGGCGTTTATCGTGCGCTGACGGAGGCCGCATGAAGAACAACCGCAAGAAAAAGAAGCTGAAGCGCATACTGAAGAGCCGGTTCTACCGGGTCTATTTCGCCGTGGTGGCCGTTGCGCTGGCGGCCATCGCCATCGGCCTGG
The DNA here is from genome assembly GCA_017540445.1 of Clostridia bacterium. Classification (GTDB taxonomy): domain Bacteria; phylum Bacillota; class Clostridia; order Christensenellales; family Aristaeellaceae; genus UBA2862. Next base: position 5,065 of record JAFYBB010000282.1, read on the forward strand.
TCTGGCTGAACGGCGTGGTGGGCGATTACGAGATCTCCCAGCCCGTTCACGCCGCGCAGGAGGTGGCGCAGCTGTTCGAGCAGGCAGATTACGACCGCCTCTACGACCTGGACACCGCCGCGCGCGAGTTCTCCGGCGGCGACAGGGCGTTCTACGTCGAGAGCCTGACCGAGCTGACCGAGGGCAGGCAGATCGCCTGGCACGAAGCCTACTCCGCCGATCCTGCCGAGCGCAAGTACGCGGTGACGCTGGACGGCGAAAAGCTGGCCGCCTTCACGCTGGTGCCCAGCGGCAAGACCACGAAGCACGGCAACACGCTGTGGATGCTGGGCAGCGTGACCACCAACGTGGCCCTCCGGGGCACCGAGGCGGCGGGCGACCTGTCGGCCGCGCCCTATCGCGTCACGGCCCCCGCGGGCTACGCCGTCACGGTCAACGGCAGGACGCTGACCGAAGCCGACGCGCTGAACACCGGCATCGCCATACTGCCCCAGGACTTTGTGCCCTCGGACGTGCAGGCGCCGACGATGACGGAATACGCCTTCTTCAGCGAGGACGGCGCGCCGCAGCTGTCCGCGACCGACGAGAAGGGCGAGGCCGCCCAGATCGTCGAGGACGGCGAGAACACCTGGAAGTGCCCGCTGAAGCAGGACGACGCCCTGCGGGAGCAGTATTCAAGCGCCATCATCGCCCTGGCGGAGCGCATCGCGAAGTACACGGTGAAGGACCTGTCCAAGAACCGGGTGCTCGCGAATGTGGCCGGGGGCTCTCCGGCGGAGACGATCCTGAAGAAGTTCAGCAACAACTGGGCGCCCGCCCACAGGACGGCCAAGGTCTCCGACGCCGTGGTTTCGGATTTCTACGTGCTGTCCGACGATTGCTTCACGTGCCACGTGGATTTCACGTTCACGCTCACGAGCAAGCGGCAGAACGATTACGTCTACCCCACGTCCTATACCTTCTGCATCGTGCGAAGGAAGGGCACGGGCAAGCTGTACAACCTGACCTTCAACTGACCCAACAGGAGGAATTGGGCGATATGCAGACGAGTAACAAGCAGGAGGACCGGCAGCGGGCGCGGGCGAAGCGCCGCCGCAAGCGCAGGGCGCGCCGCGTCGCCTGGAGGATATCGCTGTCGGTGCTGACGCTGGTGGCGCTGGTGCTGATCGGCCTGCTGAGCGCCGGCTACGCGGCGTTCAAGGGGCCCTCCCGCTCCGTGGGCGACCTGCTGACGGTGACGATGCTGGAGACCAGCGCCCTGAAGTTCGTGCCCCGCATCTACTATTCCAAGGACGAGGTGGACGCCATCGTGGACCGCAACTCGCTGACCGCCGCAGACAGCGAGACGGATACCTCGCTGATCGTGATCCAGAAGCCCACGCCGACGCCCGACCCCGAGGCCGTTCAGGCCGCGGCGGAAACCGCGCAGACCCCCGAGCCCGAGGTCACGCCGGCGCCGGACAACCTGCTGCTCTCGGAGGACGGCATCGAGTTCTACGACGTCACCGGCGGCACCTACAAGGGCTACATGATGGTGGTGCAGGACCCCTCGCGGGTCAGCGTGGGCGTCTGCCGCGACAGGTTCAACGGCGAGCGGGGCAAGCAGCTCAAGGACATCGCCGCGCGCTACGACGCGGTGGCCGCCATCAACGGCGGCGGCTTCGAGGACGCCGGCGGCGTCGGCAACGGCGGCACGCCCATCGGCCTGGTGGTGTCGGACGGCGAGCTGAAGCACAAGGGCAACCCGGGCAAGTACAACATCACCGTGGGCTTCAACCAGGACAACATCATGATCATCGGTCAGAAGATGTCCGTGGAGGAGGCCAAGGAAAAGGACCTGCGCGACGCGATCACCTTCGGCCCGGCGCTGATCGTGAACGGCGAACCGGCCAACGCCAGCGGCCTGAGCTCGGGCCTCAACCCCCGCACGGCCATCGGCCAGCGCAGCGACGGCGCGGTGCTGATGCTGGTGATCGACGGCCGCCAGGCCTCCAGCCTCGGCGCGACCTACGCGGACCTGATCAGCATCATGCTGGACTTCGGCGCGGTCAACGCCGTCAACATGGACGGCGGCTCCTCATCGCTTTTGTACTACAAGGGCGTGTACGTGAACAAGGGCGTCGTGCTGACCGGCTCGCGCAACATCCCCACGGCCTTCATTGTGCGCTGACGGAGGCACCCATGAGCAGGAAAAAGAAGAAAAAGAGCATACTGAAGAGCAGGTTCTACCAGGTCTATTTCGCGCTGGTGCTGCTGGCGCTGCTCGCCATCGCCATCGGCACCGTGTGGCTGAACGGCGTGCTGCGCGACTACGAGTCCGCCCAGCCGGTCTATGTGGCCGAGGACGTGGCGAAGCTGTTCGAGGATTCCGATTTTGACGCGCTGTACGCGCTGGACACCTCGGCGCAGCAGGTCTCCGAGGGCGACAAGGCGTTCTATGTCGACAGCATGAACGATATCGTGGCGGGGAAGGAAGTGGCCTGGACCGAGAGCTTCTCCTCCGAGGCCGACGAGCGCAAGTACAACGTGACGGTGGGCGGCGAGCGGTTCGCCACCTTCACGCTGGTGCACAGCGGGGAGAAGACGCCGAAGGGCAATCCGCTGTGGACGCTGGGCAGCGTGACCACCAATGTGGTGATCCAGAAGCCGGAGCCCACGCCCGAGCCGACGCCGACCCCGGAGCCGGAGAAGGCGCTGTACCCGTGCAGGATCACCGCGCCGCAGGGCTATACCGTCACGGTGGACGGCGTGGCGCTGAACGCCGAAAACGCCGGGATGACCGAGCGGAACCTGTTTGAGGACGGCTTCCTGCCGGAGAACGTAAACAACCCGGTGATGGTGGATTACCAGTACAACGCCGAAAGCGAATCGCCCGCCGTCGCCGTCACCGACGACATGGGCGCTCCCATCGAGGCGCAGAAGTCGCAGGACAGGGAGCTGACCTGGACCTGTTCGCTCCGGGGGAACGAGAACTACCACATGCAGTACGGCGACGCCGCCTACAAGCTGGGCCAGCAGGTGGCCAAGTACATCTCCAAGGACGCGAAGAAGACGAAGATCATGAAGGCCTGCGCCAAGGACAGCCCCGCCGCCGAGATCTTCAAGAACCTGGACAACGAGTTCGCCACGCCCCACAGCCGGGTCAGCTTCAGAAACGAGAAGACCCTCGACTTCTTCGTGCTGTCCGATCAGTGCTTCACCTGCCGCGTGTGCTTCGATTACGTGCTGAACACGTCCAAGGGCGAGATGGTCTATCCCACCGACTACACCTTCTGCGTGATCCGCGGCGAGGACGGCGCGAAGCTGTACAACATACTCATATCATAATTGCCGACATTCAGACCAACAGGGATTCATCGCTTTGCGGTGAATCCCTGCTGGTCTATGGCGCGCCTACTTTTTCAGGATGTGGATCGTGCAGGCGGTATTGCCGATGTAGTTGCGGTCCGCGTCGAAGTCGTCCAGCGAGGTGCAGATGAAGGCGGTGAGCCAGATGTCGGTGACGCGGGCGATCTGCTTGCCCGCGGTGAGCTTGATCGACGTGATCAGCGTGTCCGATTTCATCGAGGACCCCTTCAGGTGCGAGTAGAATTTGTGCGGCTCCCGGTGGTAGTCGTCGTACAGCCAGCATTCGATGTATTCGGTGTGCTCGATGTGCTTCGGCGAGAGCATCGAATACCGGATCTCGCTGCCGTCATCCAGCGTGTAGCGCAGCGTATAGCCGATCTTGCACAGGTCGGCGTTGGGCCAGCGCTTCCACGCGGCCCCGAAGATGTCGCCGAAGAAGGAGCCGTCCAGCAGCTCCTCGTCGGAGGCGATCACCTCGAAGCTGCCGATGTCCTTGCCCTTCTTCCAGGCGGCGGTGTAGGTGTCGCCCATGCGCACCCGGGGCGAGTAGTTCTTGCCCTTGGGCGTGTAGAAGGAGACCACGTCCGGTATGGTGCCGGGGACGATCGTGGGCCCGGGGGTCGGAGACGGCGTGGGCGAGGGCGCGGCGGTGGGCGTCGGCGTGGACGCCCGCAACGGCGGCATGGTCTTCGCCGGCGACAGCGCCGTCACCTCGGCGGCGGGGGGCTCGGGCGCCGGGGGCTTGGCCTTGGGCCGAAGCAGCAGCAACAGGGCGGCGGCCAGCAGCGCCGTGCCGACGGCCGCGGAGCCGATCAACAGCCGGCGGGTGCGGCGCCGCCTGCGCAACAGGGCGCGCCGTCGCGCCCGGACGGGCTTCTTTTCAGACATGAGACACCTCCGAATCGACGCGGCTGCGGCGCGATTTCGCGCATGAGCTGCTGCCGCGCTCCCGCCTATTATACCGCAAGCTCCGCGAAAAGGAAAGCGCATTTGTGACAATTGTGTCAAAAAGATGCCCGAAGGATGAAAATATAGCCTAAAAGAACTTGAAATCCATGCGTTCAGTGGCTATAATAGCATGGAAACACACTACGGGCGCATATGTCCGTTGCATGGGAGATACGGCTATGAACAAAGTGGAAGGGCCTCGCCGCGCCAAGCGCACCAGGAAAAGGCTCAGGAGCGGGAGAACGCTGCTGATCGGCCGCATCGCCGCCGGCCTGCTGGCGGCGCTGTCCGTGGGGCTGGCGGTGTACATGCGCGGCCTCGCGCTGAGCCCGGCGACGCTGATGTGGGGCTCCGCCTGCGTGCTGCTGATCCTGCTGGCGGTGACCCTCAGCGTGAAGATGCGGGTGTCGAAGGGCCTGATGTGGTGTCTGGGCATCGCCTGCGTCGCGCTGATTGTGGGTGGCTATCTGAACCATTTCTACCAGATCGTGGACGGGCGCTTCGTGCCGAAGTACGTCCTTGTGACGAAGCTGAAGGTGACGGACAAGTACCCGCCCCACTTTACGCAGATGGAGAGCCTTGAGACGCTGGACATGCGGGGCTCCACGGTGACGGACTTTGAGCCCATACAGGCCCTGGGCAGCCTCAGGCAGGCGGACCTGCGGGAGAACTACGCCTTCGACGGCGAAGCCCATGACGCGCTGGCGCGGGCGCTGCCGGCTTGCGACATCCGCTGGAGCGTGCCGCTGCACGATATCTACTTCGACAGCGCGGCCGAGGCGGTCGACGTATCGGCGCTGCCGCTGACCACCCAGGAGCTGCGCCGGCTGTTCGCGGATTATCCCGACAAGCGCTTCACCTATCGCGTGCCGCTGTTGGAGGAGCGCTACGACGGGGCGGCCGCCGGGCTGGACCTGCAGGGCAAGGCCGTGGACGTCGAAGCCCTGCTGGACGCGCTGGAGCTGTTCCCGAACCTCAGACAAGTGGACCTGCGGGGCAACAAGGCCTCCGTGCAGGCGGTGGCCGCGCTGTGTGAGGCGTACCCGGACATCCACTTTGTGTTCACCTGCGACGTGCCGGGCGATGTCATGACCACCGACGACGTGAAGGTGAAGGTGAAGGGCAATTTCGACGACCTGATGGCCCGCCTGTCCTACGCGGATTTCATGCCGAAGCTGGAGGAGATGGACGCCTACGACATCGACCTGACCGACGAGCAGATCGAAATGCTGAGGACAAATGCCCTCGGCGATCGCCTGAAGTATTCGGTCATCGTGTTCGGCCACAGGGTGTCCAGCGTGGCCACCGAGCTGAACCTGGACAACACGCCGGTGCCCGACGTGCAGGCGGTGGAGGAGTGCATCGCAAAGCTCCCGTACCTGAAGTGCATCTCCATGTGCGACACGGGGCTGACCCAGGCTCAGATGGGCCAGCTGTTCGAGGCGCATCCCGAAATCAAATTCATCTGGTGGCTCGAATTCGGCCAGTACCGGCTGCGCACCGACGCCACGGCGTTCACCACCGGCCTTGGCGGCGGCAACGACCTGGGCTACAACCAGGAGACCTTCGCGCCGCTTCGCTACTGCACCGACCTGATGATGCTGGACCTGGGGCACAACCGCATCTCGAACCTGGAGTTCATACGGGGCCTCAAAAAGCTGCGGGTGCTGATCCTCGCCGACAACAAGCTGACGGACGCTTCGGTGCTGGCCGAGCTGACCGACCTGGAGTACCTGGAGATATTCCTGAACGACCTGACCGACATTACGCCGCTGACGGGCCTGACGCACCTGATGGACGTGAACATCTACCACAACCCGCTGTATGAAAACCACAAGCCCTTTGCCACCATGCCCTGGCTGAAGCGGCTGTGGATCGGTGGCTGCAGGCTTTCCAAGGAGGACCTGGCGAACCTGAAGCGCGCCCTGCCGAACACGAAGATCAACATCGAGGGCCGCAGCTCCACCGGCATGGGCTGGCGCAAGGATCCCCACTACGACGTGCTCCTCCAGATGTACGAGCAGGAGCGCTACATCCCCTTTGAAGATTCGCAGCCGCTGGATTAGGCGCGATGCAAAATCAACGGGACGCGTATCGTTTCGATACGCGCCCCGTTGATTTTGAGACGAGCCTTCAATTGGCCTTCAGCAGTTCGCACAGCCGCGCGCATTCCAGCTGGACCGCGCGCACGTGGGCAAGGGCCGCCAGGCCGTCGCCCTCCAGCGCGCCGTCCAGGGCGGCAAGGGCCTGCAGGCAGGCCTCGCGGGCGGCGGGCACGGCGTCGCCGCCGTCCCGCTCGGCCCACAGGTCGTACATGGCCGTCAGCGCCGCGTCCCAGTCCGCCCGGAGCGCGTCCAGCCCGGCGGCGTCGCCGGCGCCGGCGCCGGTCCAGTCGTATTCCCGGGCAAACAGCGGCGCGTGGATCGCGCAGCCGGTGAAGAACTCCGTGCCCGTGTTGATGGACCATTGCCTGCAAAAGGGCTCGGTGCTGGTGCTGCTGGCCGACGGCGCGTAATCCTCCGCCGGCCTGGCGGCCATGTCCCCCGACAGGAACTCGCACACCGTGCCGGTGAAGTTTTTCAGCATCAGCGCCCGTTGCCGCTCGACGGTCACGGGGTCCTGAAAGGTGGCGGTCAGCGCCTGGTACTGCGCCTGGAAGCAGGCGTTCCAGGCGTCGCGGGCGGCTTCGACCAGCGCCCGCCGCGCCTCGGGCGCGCTGTCGCGCCAGGCGTCAAAACGCCCTTCCATCGCCGCGTGCCACAGCTCACCGGCCTGGGCGTAGCTCGCGGCGTCGCCGTGGGCGGCGAGGGCGTACTCCTGCTCCAGCAGCTCCAGGTGGTCGGGGCAGCTGTCGCGGTACAGTATGTCCTGAAGCACCGTCGTCCGGCAGTGGGGGGGCGCGCCGTAGGCGGCCACCATAGCCGGCTCGAAATCGCCGGGGTAGGGCTGGTAGTAGTCCGGGCCGTAGAGCTCCTGGTCATGGCGCACCCGGTCCTCGTCCAGTTCCAGCATCAGCGCGTCGTCGGCAACGCCGGTCTCCTCGTGGCCCTTGGACTTCTGGTAATCGGCCACGGCCTGCTCGGTCCGGGGTCCGAACGAACCGTCGGGCGTGTCGGACAGCCAGCCGGTCTGCTGAAGCAGCCACTGTAGATAGCGCACCTCCTCGCCGTGATCGCCGCGCCGGACCTCGGCCAGGGCGGACACGGACGACAGGCAGAGCATCAGTATGAGCAGCAGCGCAAGTTTTTTCATCTCCAACACCTCTTGTCCTCGCCGGTATCGCGGGGCCCGGGAGGGCTGGGGGCGACGGGCGAGCGGTTCTAAAGTCTATTATAGGGTTTATGTGGCGGTTTTGCAAGAGAAAAATGGCCTGAGGGTGTCAAACAAATGGTGTTTTGGAGGCGAAAAAGTCGAAAAAATGACAAACGGGCAATCGATATTGACGAGCCCGCCGAAACAGGGTATACTATAGTCAGGGATAAGGTATATTTCCGTCCCGATTCTTGAAGACAAGGGGGATTACCTGAACAATGAAACGTATTCTGGCATGTTTGATTGCGGCAGCCTGCCTCTTGACGGCTTTTGCCTTGGCCGAAGGGCCGACCATGACCATGAAGGTCATCAAGTGCAAGCAGGCGGTCAACCTGCGCAGGTCGCCCAGCACCGACAGCGACAGCCTGGGCTTGGTTCCGCTGGGCACCGAGCTGACCGGCTGCTCCGCCGTGGAAGGCTCCGACTGGATCGCCGTGAACTATCAGGGCGTCGACGGCTTCATCCGCAACGACTTCCTGGAGCTGCTGGCCGTCGAGGAGCCGGAGGCCGAACCGGAGGAAGAGGTCGACCTGGGCCCGATCGCCGAGCGCGAGCTGCCGGCGGAGGCGCCCATCGCGGACATCGCCGCGCCCTCGCAGTATACGGACGATATGGTCATACTGGACGAGACGGTCGGCGGTGTGCATGTGATCGCGCGCCGGATTTACATGGAGGCCAATGAGTACCTGCTGGTGGTTGGCCTGGACGGCAACGGCGCCGAGCTTTGGAGAAAGCAGACGATGACGCCGGACGTGACCGAAATGACGCAGACCGACGCGCTGATCGGCGGCACCGCCGACGCACCCTCGGTGCTGATGTACAACGACTGGCTGGGCCTGAGCGCCCTGGATCCGGCCACCGGCGCGATCCGCTGGGAAGTGACCAAGCAGGATGTGTTCCTGGGCGGCAGCGTGTCCAGAGTGGTCGGCCCCGACGGCACCCTCTACATCGGCGGCTACTACGGCCCCGACCCGGTGGCGATCTCCGCCGACGGCCGCGTGCTGTGGCAGGCCGATTGCAGCGCCTACGGCGCCCAGTGGATGACCACCATGGAGCTTCTTGAAAACGGCATCTCCTGCTGGTACGGCAGCATGAAGGGCGACGAGGGCGAGACCACCGGTACCGTGGTCTATGACTTCAACGGCGCGATCGCCGAGGTCATCTTCGACTGATCCTGAACAAACAAACGCATGAAAAGGGCCGCCCCGGGGCGGCCCTTTTCATGGTTCTTCACGTTTTCTTGTGGGATGACAACGGACTCCCTCAGTCAGCCTGCGGCTGCCAGCTCCCTCTGAGAGGGAGCCTTTTGGCGGCGAAACGGGCCAAAGCCTCCCTCTCAGA
>JAFYBB010000283.1 GCA_017540445.1 Clostridia bacterium
GACGAAGCCGTCGCCAGGAAGGAGGCCGAGGCGCTGGCCGGCGCGCTGAGCGAGTCATCGCTGAACGCCATCAAGCAGCGCTTTTTCATTCAGCAGACGGTGTAAGGCACAGCTTCCCGCCGTCCATGACTCATTACAGCCCGAAAGCGTCCTTGATCATCCGGGCGACGGTCTCCGGTTCCTTGTCCGAGTTTTCAATTCTGAGGTAGTTATCAAAAGTAATCTCGCCCTCACGGCTTACGCATCTGTGATGGCTGTCGTCGTTCAGCAGGCGCTGATTGGATGCTTCGATATCCCTTTTGGAGGGCTTGTTCTTCAGGCGGTTCTCTGTGACATTCCGCTGAAGCCTGAAATGCGTTTTGGATCACCGGATGCTTGAGTCAAAGATGAGCTGCCAGTTTTGGCAGTAGGCCAGCGCGCACTGCGACAGGTTTTGGAGCTCCCTGATCCAGGAGGTCCATTCATTGTCCGGCATCATTCTATCCTCACAGGTTTCGATGGATAGGCCTATTATAGCTTAAAACAGGAAAAGACGCAATACACTCACGCTTAGCGCGCCTTCTTTTTGTATCCGCAATCGCAGTACGGGCCGCCGGAGGCCAGCGTATACTGGCGGACGAAGTCGCTGGCGCTGCCCCATTCGCTCATGGCGTAGTCCAGGCGGCACATGGCGGGCACGTAGGCGAACAGGCCAAGCTCCTGCATCAGCGCGCAGATGCCGCACCGCGTGAACCGCGCCTCGTAGCCGCTGCCGTCGGGATAGGGGTGGAAGGTCATGTTCCAGGAGTAGGGGTTGCGGTCCGCCGCGTTCAGCGCCGCGGTCTTCTGCATTCCCCGGACGTCCTTGCGCGTGAACTTGCGCTTGCCGGCCATGCGGCAGAACGCCTTCATCACGCCGGTCGACATGGCCTCGCGGTAGTAGTCCGCCGCCTGATCGACCGTCGGCCTGATCGGCAGCTCCAGCAAAAATGCGCAGAACATCGCGCAGCTGACGATGTTCAGCTTGAAGCGGTCGCCCTTTTCAAACTCCGGCAGGCCGCGGATGATCCACTTGTACTTGCGCTTGGCGAAGGCCGTGATCTCCTTCGCGCGGGACGGCGTGAAGCCCAGCGTCCTGGAAAGCTGTTCCCTGAAATGACCGGCAAACATCAGCCACTTGCCCGCGGGCATTCCGACGTACTTCATCCGCATCACCCCAATGTCGTGTCCAGTATCATCATCAGCACAAAGCCCAGCGAAAACGCGACGGTGCCGGTGTTGGAGTGCTTGCCCTGGGACATCTCGGGCACCAGCTCCTCCACCACGACGTACATCATCGCCCCCGCCGCGAAGGCCAGAAAATACGGCAGTACCGGCGTCACCAGCCCCGCGGCCAGCAGCGTCACCACGGCTGCGACGGGCTCCACCGCGCCGGACAGCACACCCATCCAGAAGGTCCTGCGCCGGGGCATGCCCTCCGCCAGCAGCGGCATGGAGACGATGGCGCCCTCCGGAAAGTTCTGTATGGCGATACCCAGCGCCAGCGCCAGCGCGCCCGCGGCGCTGATGCCCGTGCCGCCCCGAAAGCCCGCGTACACGACGCCCACCGCCATGCCCTCGGGAATGTTGTGCAGCGTCACGGCCAGGATCAGCTTGGTGGTGCGCTTGAAGCCGCTCTGCGGCCCCTCGTTCTGCCGGTCCATGTGCATGTGCGGGGTGACCATGTCCAGCAGCAGCAGGAACCCCATGCCGGCCAGAAAGCCGATGGCCGCGGGCAGGAACGCCAGCGCGCCCATGCCGGCGCTGGCGTCCAGCGCGGGCTGCAGCAGGCTCCAGAAGGAGGCCGCCACCATCACCCCCGCGGCAAAGCCGGTGAGAATCTTCTGGACGCGGTTTGAGAGCTGCTTTTTCAGCAGGAATACCAGCGCCGATCCCAGGCTGGTGCCCAGAAACGGTATCAGTATGCCCAGCGCGATCTGTGTGGTCATATCGATGGAACTAATCTCCGCACTCGGCCTCGGGCGCTTCCACGGTGACGCTCTGCTCCTGCAGCTCCTTCTCGGCGATCAGGTCCTCGATGGTCTCCTTCGTGCGCATCAGCTCCTCCACGGACATGGTCTCATAGTCCGCGCCGCGCTGCTTGATGTCCATGCCGTGGCGGCGCAGGAAGCCGTCCACCTTATCCTCGTTCTTCTTATAGGCATAGAAGCCGACGGCGCTGACGCCGACGCCGATCAATATGCCCTTCCATACAGAGTTCCCGGTCCATCCAAACATGTTTCTCGTCCTCCTTATCTCGCTTTTGTGAGTATCTCCGTGCCGCGGCGCAGCATCGCGCCCGCGAAGTCCGCGCCGTCCCGCCGGCCCTGCACCGGAATGAGCGTCGTGCGCCGCCCTTCCCTGCGCACCAGGTAGACCTGCTCCCGCGGGGCCCTTGGAATCAGGTGGCGGCCAAACGTCGCCGCCCACGCCACCAGGCTCGCCTGCACGCTGTTGGTCTTGCCGATGGAGTTGATCAGGTAGGCCACGGACATGACCTCGGGGTCGAAGGTGCCCTTCGACTCCAGCTCCTGATGGGCGTGCTCGATCACCGCCGCCAGCGTGGCCCCCGTGGAAAACCACCGGCTGACGCCCGTCAGCGGCGAGCCCGCCAGGTTCAGCGCCCCGTCCACGCCGATCAGCGCCAGCGACAGTATCCCGGTGGGGCTCATCGAAAAGCCCGACTCCTCCGACCGCCGCACGTGCAACAGCTCCGTGCCGCTCTCCCCCGCGTAGAGCGCGCCCATGCGCTGGATCAGCCTGTTCTCGCCGACGCGCTCCGGGTCGTACTCGCACAGAAGCGTCCGCAGGCGCGGATTGTACCGGCAGCGCCGCACGCCCTCCAGGCCCGCAAACAGGCCTTCCGAGGCGATGGGCCTTTCCAGGCGGACCCGCAGCCGGCCCGGTATCGCGTGCAGTATCTCAAAATGCAGCGCGCCGCGTTCGCACTTCACGCGCTCGCCTCCCCTCAGACGTCGATGGGCGGAAAGAACATCAGCCGCAGCGAATTGGCCACCACCAGTATGGTGGACATGTTGTGCATGAGGGCGCTCATCATCACGGAGATGCCGCTGGAAGCGCCGAGGATCAGGCCCACCGTGTTGATGCCCACCACCAGGGCGAAGTTCTGCTGGACGATGCGCATCGTCTCCCGCGAGAGCCTTCGCAGGGCGTAGATCATCATCGGGTCGTCGCGGCTGATCACCACGTCGCTGGTCTCGATGGCGATGTCCGTGGACTTGCCGCCCAGCGATATGCCCACGTCCGCGTAGGCCAGCGCCGGGGCGGCGTTGATGCCGTCGCCCACCATCACCACGCCGTTGCCGTGGGTCTGCAGCTTCAGCACCGCCTCGGCCTTTTCCTCCGGCAGCAGCTGCGCCCGATAGCCGTCCGCGCCGATCAGCTCGGCCACCAGCGCGGCCTGGCCCTCCATGTCGCCGGTCAAAAGCTCTATGTCGCCCACGCCGTCATACCGCAGGCTGTTGACCGCCCGGCGCACGTTCTCCCGCGGGCTGTCCATCGCGAACAGCACGCCCGCAATCTCGCCGTCCACGCCCACGTAGTTGGCGATGCTGACGCCGGGATCGGGCAGCGTCCTGCCGGCGCTGACGCCGTTCTCCCGCATGTATTTCAGGTTGCCGACGCGCACCGTTTTCCCGTCCACCGTGGTGCGGCTGCCCCGGGAGACCTCGGTGACCACCTCGCCGTGGGCGGGGATCGCCACGCCCCTCTGGGCGCCGTAGGCCAGTATCGCCCCGGCCAGCGGGTGCGAGCTGGTCTCCTCTGCCGCCATGGCCAGGGCCAGCAGCGTATTTTCATCGATGCCGTCCGCCAGCACCTGCATCGAGACGACCTTGGGCTTCCCCTCGGTGATGGTGCCCGTCTTGTCCAGCAGCACCGTGTTGGCCTGGCTCATCTGCTCGATGTACGCGCCGCCCTTGATCAGTATGCCCTGCCTGACCGCCGCGTTGATGGTGGCCGAGAAGGCCGTGGCCGTCGAGAGCTTGATGCCGCAGGAGTAGTCGATGACCAGCATCTTCAGCGCCTTCTGCGGGTTGCGCGTCACCAGGCCCACCGTCAGGCTCAGCAGGAAGTTCAGCGGCACCAGGTAGTTGGAGAAGCGGTCCGCGTAGCGCTGTATCGGCGCCTTCTTGAGCTCGCTGGCCTCCACCATGCCCACGATGCGCGAGACCACCGTCTGGTCGCCCACCTTGCGCGCCTCGACGCGTATGTTGCCGTTCTTCACCACCGTACCGGCGAACACCTCATCGCCCGCGTGGCGCTCCACCGGCACGAACTCGCCGGTGATGGCGCTCTGGTCCACCACCGCGGAGCCGGAGCGCACCGCGCCGTCCACGGCGATCTTCTCGCCGGTGTGGACCTCGATGACCTCGCCCGCGCGCGTCTCGGAGATCGGGCAGCGCGTCAGGCCGCCGTCCGCGTTCACCTTCCAGACGCTGCCGTCCTCCACCGAGAGCATCTGCTTGATGGAGGCCCGCGTCTTTTCGATGGTGTAGGCGGTCATCATCTCCGCCAGGTCCGACAGCGCCAGTATCATCAGCGCCGAATTGGCGTTGCCCAGCATAAGGCTCGCAACGATGGAGGTCACGGTCAGAAAATCGGCGTTGGGGCGCATGTCCCGGCGCAGGCCCTCCAGCGCGCTTCGGGCGATCGGCGCACAGAGCCCCAGGCTCACCAGCGCCTGCACGGAGGTGAACCGACCGAGGACGCTCTGCGCGCCCGCCGCTCTGAACACGGTGTTCCCCACCGCCATCGCCCCGGCGTTCACGGCCAGCCGCTTGATCAGCGTGCTGACCGGCATCGACAGCTCGGCGCTCTCCTCCCGGCGGCCCAAGTGCCGGGAGCGGTAGACCGTCATCGCGTACTTCTGGATGACCAGGTTGGCGCGCTCCAGCATGACCGGCGCGTCCAGCCGCTTCGCGTCGTACTCCAACAGCACGCCGGCGGTGGGCACGTTGAGGCGGGCGCGGCGCACGCCCGGTATCGCCGCCAGCGCCCGGGCCAGCTCGTGCCGCTCGGTCTGTATGTATTGAAGCCCCGGCACTTCAAGCCGCAGGCGGCCGGGCAGGCTGTGGGCGATGCGCGCCTTCATCCAGTCGCGGGCCGATTCACGTTTCAACACGGTGTATTCCCTCTTTGCAGTCACATATGGGGCAGGCGCAGCACCAGCCGGGCGCGGACCTTCCCGGCGAGCTCGGCCTCATCGACCGCCTCCGCGCCGATCTCCCGCGCGATCTCAAGGCCGGTGTCCACGACGATGTCCACCCACCGGAGAATCTGCCGCGCACTCACCGTTTTGGGTTCGTACAGCACCAGTATCGTGCCGATGCGCGGATTGAGCTGGACCGCCTGAACCCCGGGCAGCAGCTTCAGCACGTCCTCCACATAATGCAGGTAGGGCACCGCCGCCTCCGGCAGCAGGGCGTGGCGCGCAAAGCGCAGGCGCAGGCGGCCGGGGAGGTCGCATTCCACCCTGGGCTTCAGGCAATGCCGTATCAGGCGCTCCCGCGGGTCAATCATTGCCGCGCCTTCTGAACACATTGGCCGCCCACCAGAGCAGCGTCAGCGCGCCGGGGCCCTTCGCGCCGCCCGTGATCAGACCGCGCAGGGCGGCAACCGTCAGCGCCGAGCCCGTCAGCATCCGCGCGTCCATCAGCCCGCCCGTCGCCTCCATGACGCCGTGGTTGACCGCGTCCCAGAGGGTTCGCAGGCCGCTCTCCATGCGGCTGACCGGCTGCCGGTTGATCTCGGCGTCCAGCCCCATCAGCCGGATCGCCGCCCCTTCGACGACCGCGGCCTCGACCTGCTCGGGGTCGTACAGAAACAGCGCCGTTCCCGTGCGCTCGTTCAGCTGTACCTCAATGATCGCGCCGGCGGACTCCAACTGCGCCTTCATGGCCCTGGCTGCCTCCGGATTTTCGGCGATGGCGGGCATGTACAGCCGCAGGCGGCCGGGAATGCCGGAGCGCACCTCGGCGACCCCTCTGAAGGAGGGCAGCTTCAACGTGTTGCGCGGCTTGCTCCCGGACGCGGACACCAGCGCGGCCGCGGCGGCAAACACCATCCAGGCATGGCTCATAGACACCCATCCTTTGCGTAGATGCGCCTTCGTTTTGTTTATTTATACTCTTTCTATGTTAAGAACGGCCCGTTTTCACGGGCCGTCAGATAAACTGGACAATATCAGACAAATACGGGATGTGAAGCCGCGTTCGTCAACGCTTCTCGACGGCGTTGAAGCAGCCGGCAAAGCGCACGCCGTCCATGCCGAGAAGCGCGTCGATCTGCGCCGCGGTGACGCCCGCCGGGTTCTCGGCCTCCAGGATATAGTGATAGCTGCCCAGGGCGCTACCCTCGGGCCGGTCGTGCAGCACCACCGGCTCCAGGCCCGCCTCGTGGCCCCGGACGATGATGTCGTCGATGTAATCGGCCCGGCAGGTCGCCACGAACACGGCGCGGGTCAGTCCCTCGCCCTGAAGCGGCTGTTTGGACAGCACGTAGAAGCGGGTCTTGTTGGCGTCGGTGATCTGCACGTTCTCCGCCAGCACCTCCAGGCCGTACAGCGCGGCGGCCCCGGGGGCGGCCACGGCGGCGATGGACCTGTCGCCCTGCTCGGCCACGTAGCTGGCGGCGGCGGCAGTGCTCGCCATCTCCTGGGTCTCGGCGTCCGGCAGGTGCTCCGCCCGCCACCGGGCGCTCTGGGTGAGCCCCTGGGCGTGGGAGCAGACGGTCTTCACGTCCTCCAGCGTCGCGCCGGGGACGCTCATCAGCGTCTGGTTGATGGGCAGCACCACCTCGCCCACCACGAAGGCGTCCGAAGCTGCGATCAGCGCGTCCACATAGCCCACCACCGCGCCGCCCAGCGTGTTCTCCTGGGGGATGACGGCGCAGTCAGCCTCGCCCGAGAGCACGTCGGCGATGGCGTCGTTCACGGTCTGCTTCGGCATGAACGAGGCGTCCGCATCAAAGAAGAACCGCGCGGCCTCCTCGGTGTAGGTGCCCTCCGGCCCCAGGTAGCTGACGCGAACCTCAGGCTCCGCCTGCGCGTTTGCGCATACACACGCCAAACAGGCGCAGAGCATCAGCGCCAGCGCTGAAAAAACACGTCTGTTCACGGCAATTCCTCCGATCTATCAGGCCGTCGGGTCAGAAGGTCTTCTTGATCACCAGGTCGATCCTGTCGCCCCTGACGCCGACGATCACGTCGTCCGCCAGCTTGGCGACGATGGACTTCTCCAGCTCGTCCCAGGCCGCCTCCGCCCCGGCATCGCCGGCGGTGGCCGCGTTCAGGTCGCTCACATAGCTCTGCAGCGACCAGACCGTCACCATGCCGGTGCTTGCGCCCGCCATGTCGGGGGTGTGCACGATGCCGTACTTCATGGTCTCCTGGCCGTAGGCGTCCATCGACTTGCCGGCGCTGCGCAGCAGGCCGGAGATGGTCTCGCCCAGCCTGGCCATGAAGCCCCTGGCCGAGGCGTTCTTGCCCGTACTGGACACGGACAGCAGCTCCTCCTTCTTGTCGGCGTTCATGTCGGCGGTGGCCTCGAAGTGGATCTCGCAGGCCTTGCCCTCGGCGGTGAACCAGATCTGGCCGTAAAAGTCCTCCAGCATGGTCCTGGCCATGCCCAGCGTCTCCTCCACCAGCAGGTCCAGGCGCAGCGTGTCCCGCCTGGACAGCTTGGCCTGCCAGGCGAAGTTCTCGGTAGCGTAGCGCGCCGCCTCCATGCGCCCGGCGTCGCTGTTGACCATGAATTTATCGGAAACGATCATGGCGCTACCCCCTCATTCAATGTCCAGTATATCCGCGAAGCCGGTGACGTCGAACACCTCGTTGACGATCTCGTTGACGTTCACGACCTTCATGCCGCCCTTCTTGCTCATGACCTTGTGGGCGCTCAGCAGCACGCGCAGCCCGGCGGAGGAGATGTAGTCCAGCTTGGCAAAGTCCAGAACCAGCGCCTCGGCAATGTCCATGCTGCCCTTCAGTTCCTGCTCCAGATCCGGAGCGGTGACGGTGTCCAGCCGGCCCTCCAGGGCGATGTTCAGCGTGCTTCCGTTCATGCTCTTGGTGATGTTCATTGAATTATCCTCCCTTAATTAAATAGTCTTGGTGATGGTGAGTATGTTCATGCCGTCTCTTCTCTGATAGTCCACGCGGTCCATGGTCTTGCGGACCAAATATATCCCCAGGCCGCCCACCGCACGCCTTTCGGCGGGGAGGGTGATGTCCGGGGCCTCCCGCGCCAGGGGGTTGAAGGGGACGCCGCTGTCGATGAACGTGATGGTCACCGCGCGGGCGGCCGAATCGAACGCGAAGCGCACGGTGGCGTCGCCCGCCGCGCCTGAGTAGGCGTAGTGGGCGACGTTGCCGAACAGCTCGTCGATGGCCACGTCGATCTGCATCTGCGCCTTCACGGAGCAGCCCGCTTGCTCCAGCAGTTCGTCGATGAACGCCGTCACTCGCGGGATGTTCCCGACGGTCGCTCTCAGGGTCAATTCCTTCACAGCGCATCCCCTCCTCCTGCGCGCCGGGCCCGGCGCGGCCGGTCCTCGGTTCAGTGGGCCGAATAGAATTCGGTCTTCGTCGGATTCGTCTGGATCAGCACCGAGTTCTGGTTGAAGGCCTCGATCAGCTCGTCCGCCGCGGCGTGGACCGCCTCCTCGGTGGTATCCGACAGGTAGATCACCAGCGTGTACTCCTGACACGCGGTTTCGCCGTCCACCCAGCCGCCGTTGGCCTCCTGGATGGTGTAGCCGCCGAAGTGCTTCAGCAGTATGGCCTTCGCCTGCTCTATGGCCTCGGCCTGGGTGAACACGGGCTTGTTGGTGTCCTTGTCGTTGGTGCCCAGGTACATCACGTACTGCACCTCACCGGTCTCGGCCTCGGTCTCGGTCGCTTCCGCCTCCACCGGCGCGCGGTTCTCCGCCAGGTCGCTGAACCAGTGGAACTCGCCGGTCTTCACGACGTCCTCGCCGTAGATGGTCTTCCAGTCGTCCCGCATCGAGATCACGTTGAAGCCCATGCCTTCCCACTTCGCCCTGAGCTCCTCGCCCTTGGCGGCGTTGCCGTAGTCCCGGACCTCGTCGTCGGCGATCAGCTGGAACGACGCGCTCCTGTAGCGGTTGTTGTAGAGCACGTAGTTGTGCATGCTCACGTCGCCGGAGCTGTTGCCGAAGGACAGCACCGGCTGGCGGCCGATCTCCTGGGCGATCTGAAGCACCTTGTTGGTCTTCAGGTTCTTGATGAGCAGCCGGTCGGTGCGCACCAGCGTGTCGTCGCTGGTGAACACGTAGTTCAGGCCGTCCACGTCGCCCTGGTTGGTCGCCTCCAGCGCCACGTCCATGCCGATGATGTTCTCATAGGGGATGTCCAGCATGCCCTCGATGAACGTGCGGCAGATGAAGCGGTCGCTGCCGGAGCAGATGTAGCACTTGAAGCCGTTGGC
The DNA here is from genome assembly GCA_017540445.1 of Clostridia bacterium. Classification (GTDB taxonomy): domain Bacteria; phylum Bacillota; class Clostridia; order Christensenellales; family Aristaeellaceae; genus UBA2862. The sequence goes on from JAFYBB010000283.1 coordinate 9,486, forward strand.
CTGCAGGTACTCCACGACCTCGATCATCGGCACGTAGAAGGTCTCGGCGTAGGTCATGCCCTCAAAGCCGTCCGCCTCGCGCACCAGCATGCGGGTGACGAAGTCTGCAAACTCCTGCATCGTCATGCCCGCGTAGGCCTTCGCCGCATGGATGGCGTGCAGCATGTCCATGCCCTCTGGGAACGACTTGTCCAGCGCGCAGTCCCGCAGCATGCGGCCGAAGGCCAGCATCTCCGCGTCCGGCGCGTAGGTGGGGTCCTGCAGTATGCGCATGGCCAGCAGGTAGTACTCCAGATAGGTGGGGTTCAGCTCCGCGCACAGCGTGCCGTCCATGTCATAGGTGGCGATGCGGTCCACCTCGGGGATGAAGTCCGGGGAGTCGGGGTCGGTGACGGCCTCGACGTACTCGATCAGCGCCTTCAGCGCCGGGGCCTCCGGGTTCCACTGCTCAAAGGGATTCTCCTGTTCGGCGGCCTCGCCCTCGGCGAAGGCGCAGCCGGTCATGGCGGCCAGCGCGAGCACCAGCGCGATCAGCAGGGCAATCAGCGAAATGCGGTTCTTCATTGTGTTCACTCCTTATGGTTTTAGTTCTTCGGTTTGATCAGGCCGGCAATCAGTTCGGCGAAGCCCGTGATCGGCATCGTCTGCAGCAGCACGCGGCCGGGGCCGGTGACGACGGTGTTGAACAGGCCCTCGCCGCCGAACAGCGCGTTCTTGACGCCCTTGACCTGCTGGACCTCCATGCTCACGGTGGCGTCCATCATCGCCAGGTACCCGGTGTCGATCACCAGCTGCTCGCCGCTGCTCAGGTTGTATTCCACCGTGGAGCCGTCGATCTCGATGAACGCGAAGCCGTTGCCGGAGATCTTCTGCATCACGAAGCCCTCGCCGCCGAACAGGCCCGTGCCGAACTTCTTCTGGAAGTGCACGCTCAGTTCGACGCCCTCGGAGCAGGCCATGAAGGCCTTCTTCTGGCAGATGATGGGCGTGGCGGGCGTGATCTCATACGCCTTGATCGACCCTGGGAAGCTGGAGGCGAAGGCGATCAGGCCCGGGCCCCGCTTCGCCGTGTAGTGGTTCTGGAACAGGTTCTCGCCGGACATCATGCGGCCGAACATCTTGCCCAGGCCGCCGCCGGAGGTCTCCATCTCCATGTTCGGGGTCATCCAGCTCATCGCGCCGGATTCGCAGGTGACGCGCTCGTTCTGCTCCAGCTGGCAGATGACGACCGGCATCGGTTCTCCCTTGATCTGGTACTTCATGTGCTCTGCTCTCCTTGTCTGATTTATAATGTGCGCGCCTCCCCGGAGGGGGCCGCGTTCCATTCCCGACCGTCGCCTACGCGCCGAAGCGGATGAGCGCGTAGCTGTATTCCCGGTTGACGTCCTCGATGAACATGCCCACCGTGGAGTAGTCCGCGTTCAGCTTGACGGACCAGCCTTCCGTCTGGACGTCCGCAAGCCCGGTGTAGGCGGCGGTGAAGTCCTGCCAGCCCTTGGGCCGCATCACGCCGGCGATGTTGACGATGGAGCGGTAGGCCAATTCGTCCAGCCCGCCGTACTCGCCCAGCAGCACCGTGAGGTCGTTCACGTCGCCGTTGGCGACCATCATCACTTTTCCGATGCTGGCGCCCATGCTGGTGCCGTCCCGGTCCAGCGCGCCGCAGTGCAGCGTGCTCTCGTCAAACACCATGTCGTCCAGCTCCTTCATGTCCCAGGGGCCGGCGATGTTGACGCGGATGTTGCTGGCGCCGGTGGCCGGGTCCTCGGCGATGCTGAAGTTGTCGCTGCCCAGCTTCAGCGTGCTCAGGCCGTTGACGTAGCTCTGGGTCAGGTCGGCGTTCATGCCGAAGGCGGCGGCCACCGCATCCAGGACCTGGGTGGTCAGGCTCAGGCCGATGTCGTCATCCTTCGCGAAGGCGGCGGTCAGGTGGTCGCCCTCTCGCGTGAAGGTCCAGCTGCCCTCCAGGGATTCGCTGCCGCCGGCCGTGATGGTGATGGCGTCGTCCGTCAGCGCCTCCTCAAAGGTCACGTTCTCATAGAACTGCCGGTACAGATCCTTCATGTCGCTGTAGGAGGAATCCTCCGCCACCAGCGCGTCGAATATGGCCTTCAGGGCGGCGCCAGGCTCGGCGCAGGCGAACCGCGCCGCCGCCAGCGCCAGCGCCAGGGCCAGCAGGACGGCCGTTCTGAAGCGCTTCTTCATGTCCGCGTTCCTCCTCTTCCCCGCCCCGGGGCGCACTCAGGCCAGCTCAGCGCTTGTCCTTGTCGATGAATTCCAGCGTGATCGTCGCCAGCAGCGCGAACGCGAATACAAACACCAGGAGACTTCCCCAGTAATCGAGCACATTGTCCCGCGTGTATTCATAGTCCGCCTTGTAGCTGGCGGCCGCGGCCTTCTCCTCGAGGAAGGCCTTCACCCGGCCCTCGCCCACGATGTCCAGCAGCTTTCCCACCGTGGTCTTCACGGTGATCTCCTGGTCCCGCCTGGCTGCGATGTCCGGGTTGTTCGCCAGCAGGTCGATGACCCCGCCCAGGGTGAAGGTGGCGTCGATCTGCGTGTCGGCGTACTTCTCCATGACGCCCGCCGCGTTGACAGCGTCCAGCACGTCGCCCACGGTGGTCATCTGGGTGATCCTGTTCTCCAGCAGCGGGGCGGCCCCGTCGGTCTCGGCGATGTCCTTCAGGAGCTTGCCCAGCGTGATGCCCGGCAGGCCGAAGTCGTAGTCGCGCAGCGCCTGGAGGTTCTCCGCTTCCAGCACGAAATGCACGATGTCGCCCACCGTCATGTCCTCCAGGATGTGCTTCTGCCGGAAGGCCTCAAAGGTCGCGGACCTCTCCAGCGCGTCGCGGATCTCGCCCAGCGTGATGACCTGGCCCAGCTGCTTGGAGCGCAGCTCGCGCACGGTCTCGTTGTCGGTGTCCGTCAGCAGGTCCAGCACCTGGCCCACCGTCACGGTGCCGCCGACCTCGTTGTCCCGCATTTTGCCGATCATGTCGGAGATCGTCACGAAGGGGCGATTGTTGGTGTCCGCCTGGGCGGCGATCACCTTCAGGCCGGGGTTGGAGATCGTGAAGTTGGTCAGCGGCTTCGTCCACGCGGGCAGCGTGAGCATGCCGCCAGAGAACACCAGCTGAAAGATCAGCACGAAGGGCATGATCGTCATGGCCGTGGTGGTGGTCCGCGCCAGGGTGCTCACCCACAGCGACATCATGTCCGACGCGAAGGTGATCAGGAACATCGAAATGCCGAAGTCCACCAGGAACAGCGGCGTCACCAGCCCGACGGCGGGGTATTTCACGCCCACCGCCATCGTCACGTACAGCGTGACGGCCGTCTGCGCCAGGCACAGCAGCGCCTGGTACAGCATGTGCGCGAATATGTACGAGGAGATGTGCATGCCCGAGCGGTGCTCGCGCTTGATCACGTCCCGCTCGCGGCAGATCACCTGGATCGAGTTGAAGCACCCGTTCCAGATGGCCACGCACACCATGGCGAACGCGCCCATCAGCGTGCCCTCCATGTTGAGGAAGAACTTCCTGCGCACCACCATGCCCACCAGGCCCGCGATCAGCGCCGCCATCGGCAGCACCTTCCAGTCGCTCTGGTACACGAACATGCGGATCAGCTTGCCGAAGTAGATGCCCACCTGCGCGGTGCGGCCGCGGTGGCGGATCGTCATTCTCCGGGAGCTTCCGCCCATGCGCTTCTCGGCCATGCTACGCCACCTCCTTCGCGTACTTCATCACGAACTCGTCGGCCAGGCCGTCGCCGCCCTCCTCCTTGCGGTTGACGGACTTGACGATCTGCTCCATCTTCTCGCGGCCGAAGAACTTCCGCGCGTCCTCGATGCTGCCGTACCAGGCCAGCCGCCCGGTGCGGGCGCTGTCCTTGGCCAGCACGATCACGTCGTCGAACAGGTCGATCACGCGGTCCGGCGTGTGGGTGATCACGATGACGATCTTGCCGGTGTCGGCGATCTTGCGCAGCTGCACGAACAGCTCGCGGGCCATCACGCCGTCCAGGCCCGAATCCGGCTCGTCCAGTATGAACAGCGAGGGATTGCTGATGAATTCCATCGATATGGACAGGCGCTTCTTCTGGCCGCCGGAGAGCTTCTCCACCAGGTTGTTCTTCACCGGCTTCAGGCCGAAGATGTCCATCACCTCGTCCACCCGCGCGCGGCGCTGCTTCGCGGACACGTCCACGGGCAGGCGCAGCTTCGCCGCGTCCAGAAGCGTGTTCAGCACCGTGTCCTTGCCGCGCATCATCTCGGACTGGGGCACGAAGCCCACCTCGTACTGCATCTTCTTGTACTGCTTGTACATGTTAGTGCCGTTGAGCATGACGTCGGCGTCGGCCTTCTCGTAGCCGTTGATGGCGTTCAGATAGGTGGTCTTGCCCGCGCCGGAGCCGCCCAGCAGCAGCACCATGTGGCCCTGGGGAATGGACATGTGGATGTCCCGCAGCAGCACCTTTTTCTGGAAGAATTCGGTGGCGCTGCGCTCCCGCAGGTTCACGGTCAGGCCCTCGTCCATCACGGTGGCACTGCCGGATGAGGCCAGCCGCGCCATCTCCGCGCGGATGTCCTCCACCTGCCATTCGGGCCGGTACTTCTTGCCGAAGCCCCACAGCAGCGCGGGGATCCAGCGCGTATAGCTGACAAACCACAGCCACATCCAGCGCCTGCGCACGCCGTAGACCTCGATCAGGCCCCGCCACACGCGGATGCCGTAGAAGAACCGGACCATGGTCAGCGTGAACAGAAGTATGAGCATGACGACGACGAAGCCGCTGATTGTTTCGCTCTCCTCCGTGCCCGGCTGGGAGAACAATATGACGATGTTCAGCAGTATCGTAGCCACGCCCGTCACGCTGTAGACGCGGCCCTCGGGCTCGCGGCCCGCGCACCGGCAGAGCTGGTAATCCCGCGCGCCGGGAATCAGCGCCCACCAGCCCTTCAGGCCGGATTTCTCCAGCAGCCGCCACAGCCCCGCCAGAAACAGCGCCTGCACGATCACGCCCACGACGCCCGAGTTTCCGTCGAACATGATGATGCAGAAGAGTCTGATCACTTTGTCCACTCTGCTCACTTCCTCTTTTGTTCTTCATCCGCGCCCATCGCGGCCTCGATCCATTCATCGTCTTCCCATCGGAAGCCCTCCGGGAAGGTCATGCGCTCGCCGTCCCAGTGAATCTCGATGCGCTCCAGCGTCATCGTGCGCATGAACACGTCCTCGATCACGTATTCCAGGAAATAGGTGCCCGTCGGCAGCGGGATCTCCGCCACGTCCAGCGCCCGGTACATCGTCAGCGGCGCGCTGAACCGGTAGACCGGGCTGTCGAGCGCTTCCGTGCCGTCCACCGGATACATCAGCCGGTACTCCCGGCCCACGTATTCCGGCAGCGGCGTCACGCTGCGGTCCAGCAGCGTGCTGTTGATCTCGTAGCCCTCCCACACGCCGTAGATCTCGTATTCGTTGATTTTCTGGTAGTTTTCGTCGTACAACCGACGCCCGCAGCGCAGCACGCAGGGCTCCGTGCCGATCATGGCCGGAACGTTGTAGAGCTTGTTGCCGAAGTCGGCCTGGATCAGATCCATGCAGATCAGCTCGCCCTCGATGGCGGGCCAATGCATGGGGTCGGAGGCGCGCCAGACGAGGTCAAGGCCGTCTTCGTCCAAAAAGTCCTTGGGGCAGTTCGTGCGGCCCAGGCGCACCGTCTCGCCCGTCTCTTCGTCCAGGCGGTACAGGTTGTAGCACACGCTCTCCACATTCTGCATGAGATCCGGTTCGACCATCAACGCCGGCATGCCGTCCTCGCACATCCTCCTGCGCATGCGTATTTTCAATCCGTCGATCGTGTCGATCTCAGGCAGGCGACGAGCGGATTCATACACCCACTCCGGCGCGGTCCAGCTTGAGATCGCGTCGAGGTAGGCCAGATAGCCCGGCATCGGAAAGTTTTGCGCGTAGACGTCCAGCTGGTCCTTGCCAAAGCCCGCCGGATAGCAGTAGGACACCCCCCGCGCGTCGCTGCGGCCGTCGCCGTGCACGCAGTAGTTCACCGCTTCGAGGAGCGCCTGGAGCCCTGCCTGGCGCACGGACCGCCTGGAATACAGCGCCAGATCACTGCTGTAAAACAGGCTGCCCAGATCCCGCATGTTCTGCTGGCCGTCGCCGTATTCCTCCGTCTTGAACAGGGACCGGAAATAATACCCAAACACCTCGGGATACCTGTCCATCTCGTCGCCGAGCTCCGTGAAAAGGCGATCGACGGCCTCCGCCAGCGCGCCCGCCTTTGAAAGATCGATCACCGACCAGGTGAGCGTGGACCGCGCCGCCTCCTGCGCCTCGCTGGCGTACTTGACGCAGGTGGTATCGCAGATCAGGCGGCCCAGCCATTCGCCGTCCCCCTCCGGGTTGAAAAGCAGCTGCTTCAGCCACTCGCCGATGGCGGTGCCCTTGCCGGGCACGGTCTCCTCCGAGGCCACCAGCCAATTGGCCCAGTCCTTGACGTTCCAGGCCGTTTCGATATTCGCCATCAGGCAGGCGTCGATGATCAGGGCCTCAAAGCGCGTTCCCCCGTCCGCCAGCGCCTGTTTCAGCTCGTAGAGGTACATGACGTCATTGCCGAACAGCTCGTCGATGAACAGGCCCGACCGCGCGCCGTCGCCGTGGTCCCATAGCACCAGCGCGTACTTCTTCGCCGGGCAGGTCTGAACGCCCCAGCGGATGAAATCGGAGAGCGTCTGCGGGTCGGCCATGCTCTGCAGGGGCAGCGTTTCCACCAGCTCAAAGCCGTTATAGACGGCGCTTGTCACCTGTTCGTCCACGCCGTACATCCTGTAGCGCCAGCGCTGCAGGGCGGCGGGGTCCACGTCCATGCCCAGCGCCTGGGCGTGCCACTCCCGGCTGCCGCCGGTCTGCACCAGCAGGCGCACCTTCCCCGACGGCTTCAGCATATCGGCGTCCAGCCGGTTTTCCGCGTCGTGGATAAAAATCGACAGCGCGTTGAACGGGTAGTACAGCTCGGTGAACTCCTGCAGGTTGCCGGTGGCCAGGCTGTGCCGGCTCTCCAGGTCAGACCCGCAGAAGTAGAACAGCACCGTCCATTCGGCCGGCTCGTCGTCGGGCTCGGCCAGGGCCGGGCAGGCGATCAGCACCAGCGCGCAGAGCAACACCGCCGCCAGCACAATGAACCATATTCGTTTCACATCGTCCTCCATAGAGCGTTCATAACCTCCCTGCCCGCAGGCGGGGAGGGGGACCGCTTGCGGTGGTGGGGCCCTCAAACGTATCGTCCGCGCGATGCGGTTCGTTTGGGGCGCCCTATCCCCCGCTTCGCGGGTACTTCCCCACAGCGGTGGGGAAGCTAACCACTGACTACTGGCTACTGACTACTGACTACTCTCTTCTCCCCTCACGCCGCAACGGCGTCCTCCGGCGGGAGCGTTCCGTTTTCATTATACCACACGCCGTCAAGTCTTTTGTAGCTTTTTCCGCCGATGTCCTCCGCGGCGTCCTTTCCGGTCCACTCGGGCCAGATGGACTGGCCCTGCTTGACGGTGACGGTCAGGTCGTTGTTCAGTATGCCCTCGATGCGGGTATAGTCGCTGTCGAAAATATCGCCGTCGAAGGTGGCTTCATAGAAGCCGTCGAACATGCTCACCTTGCCGTCGGTGCCGTCGTTCATGGCGAAGAAGTGGTCGGTGAGGCTGTAGGCCGGCAGATCCGCGCCCAGGTCGAAGCCGCGCAGCACGATGCGCAGGCTCTTGGGCACCTCCAGATCGCGGCCCTCCAGCACGTCCGTCATCACCTTGACCAGGCTCTTCTCGCCCTCGGGCGTATCGAAGAACAGCGCGTTGTACTTCTCCTCGCCCATCCGGTCGGACTTGGAATCGCGGAACAGGTACAGCGAAACGTCCACGTGGCGCTCGCCCGCGTCGAGCATTGCGCGGCTGGTGCGGAAGGCGTCCAGCTCGTCGGTGGCCTCGTCGTGCAGCAGGTACACCAGCACCTGCCCGTCGTCCGCCGCGGTTTCGGGGGTGTCGCCCAGCCAGTACCGCTTCCGGCCCTCCGCCTCGCCATCGGGCGCAAGGCCCTCAATGATCGGGCCGGTGGGCAGCGTCTGCTTCGAATCATCGTCCAGCACGTAGGTGTTGATCGCGTCCTGATCGGCGTCCATGCGGCGGATGAAGCCCTTCTCCAGCTCATTCAGCAGCCACTGGCCCGAAACCTCGTGCAGGTACAGCTCGAAATCCGAGCTCGCGGGCAGCGTGAACGTGCCGGTGGCAAAATCCAGCATGCCGCTGGCCCCGATGGGGATCACCGGGTGCCGGAAGGCGTTGGCGTTCAGGGCGGTAAAGATGTCGATATTGTACGCGCCGCCGTCGCCCCGCACATCGCCGCGGATGACTTCGGACACGTAATCCAGCGACGGAGCGCTGTAGAGCCGCGTGGCGTTGGGCAGCATGTCAACACCGTGCTGGGTCTGGGCGTTCGTCCACAGGCGGTACTTCGCCAGACGGTCCTTGCCGAAGGTCACGTCCTTCGTCAGCGGGGCCTCCACATCCAGCACGTAGATCGCTTCGGCGGCCTTATCGTCCTCCTCGCCGTAGCGGGCCTTGACGACGTAGCCGAGGTCGTTCACCATGCGGCTGATGTCATTCACCGGCGCCAGGGCCTTCTCAAACAGGCTGGCCAACCGTGTATCGATTGAACCAAATCCGTAATCGAACTGGCCCCAGTTGCTGCCCACGTTGCTGCAGAACGCGCAGAACGCGGTCCACGTGTGGTTGGATTCGTCCTTGCGTTTGCCTATGGATGTCCCCCAGCCGGTGCACAGCGTCTGCCTGCTGGTGTACCAGTTCGTGCTGGCCACGTGGGTGAAGGTGCCGCTGGCCTGGACGACGCCGGAGTAGATTTTGGGCTCCCATGTCGTGTAGATCCTTGCGTCGCCCCTGCCGGTCACCTTCACATGCGATCCCTCGTAGCCGACGCCGTACAGCGCGGAATTCGCCTTTGCCGTCACCTGGGCGTTGCCGTTCTCGCCGTAATTTGCCCGCAGGTTCACGCCGCCGCTTCCGCCGTTCAGTATGCTTCCGTCTATCCAGATGAACGGCTCCATGTTCAGCTTGATCGTGTCGTAGGCGTCCACGCCGCCCAGCAGGCCGCTGCCCTCCACGTAGTTATCCGCGGTGATCTTCAGGCTTTCCATCTTGGACTTGATGTTGACCCCGCCTTCGCGGCTGATCAGCTTCGCGGAAGCGTCGCTGGTCGTGCCCCGGCTGCGGTTGATGTTGATCCCGTTGTCCAGGACCATTTCGATGTAGGACTCGCCCGTGGGGGCGGCGTCAATCTTGAAGTTCTCCGCCGCGTCCACGCTGCCGTCGGCCTTGATGCTGCCGCCCATCATGGCGGTGATGTTCAGGCCCTTCCCCGCGGTCAGCTCCACCGCGCCAAGATTGATCTTGTTGCGGTACACGCCATTGACCTCGGCGTAGCTCTTGGCAAACTCCAGCGCCGCCCGCACCTCTTCCTCCGCGTTGGAGTAGATGTCGTCGCCGGTGCCCAGGTCCGCCGTCACCTCCAGCTTTCCGCCGGCGGTGGCCGTCATGTCATCCGCCATGCTCACCTCCATGGTGCGCGTGGCCTTGTTGTAGGACTCCGCCCGCTGACCCCCGATGAGGCTCCAGGAGCCGGCATAATCGCTCCGGGTCCGAAGGTTGGCCTTGCTGCCCGCCTTGATCAGCATGTCGGCGCCGCTGTTCAGCTTTGCCCGCGACCCGATCAGCAGGCTGATGTTCTCGCTCACCTCGTTATAGCCCTTCATGGTGGCCACGTTCAGCAGCAGGCCCGTGCTGGAGCTGTTCACCTCGGATTTGTTGGTCATGTTCGATTGGGCCGTCATGCTCAATGCGCCCTGGGCGTTGATTTCGGCCTGCGCGCCCACCACCAGGGATGTATCCACCCAGGACCTGGTGGGCTGAGAGGAGCTGTTCACCTGGGCCAGGGAATACCCGCCCCTCTTCGCAAAGGAAGAGGTGGCCTCCGCGTTGTTCTCCGCCAGTATGGTGACGTTCCTCCCGGCCTTGATCTTCACGCCCTCGCCGATCAGCGCCTGCACGCTCTGCCGGTCGCCGCTCGTGCCGATGTAGCCATAGGTGTTGGAAACGCCTCCGCTGATCATCTGGTAGCCGCCGGGGGCCGCGCCCACGGCACTGGAGGCGGCCCGTACCCGTGCCGTCATGATCACGTCGCCGTCCACGTTCACGTTCACGCCCCGCAGCATGGTGCTGAAGCTGTCCTTGGCCGTGGACGAGGATGTCAGGTTGCCCAGTGTGAGGAAGGATACGTTCTGCGCCCCGTTGGTGCTGGCCTTGGCGTTGCTCTTGCCGCTGGATTTCTCCATCACAGCCTCCACCACCAGGCCGTTGGCGTTCAGGTTACCCTTGGCGACCTTCTTTGTGCCCACCTCCAACCAAACCGGGTCAAGATAGGTGCTTCCGCTCCTCCATGTCTCTTCGGCCACCTTCTCCGGATAGCGCCCCATATACCCATACCGGTCATGCCATACGTCATAGTACAGCTCCGTCAGCTTCTCTGTCTTTTCGGCGCCGATCACCGCCGCCGTGCTGCTCATGTTCTCCCGGGCGTAGGCGCGGCTTTCGGTAAGGTTGGCCAGGCTGATGGACGCGCCGCTGGAGCCGGCGTTGCCCAGGCTGGCGCTGGCCTCCGCCTGCCGGGAGATGGCCTGCACGTAGGCGTTGTTGCCCAGATTCAGGGTGCCCTCGTTCAGGTGGATGGTGGCCGCATTCCTCAGCGACATATCCGCGTTGGCGAAGTTCGCCGCCACCTTGACGCCGCTCACCTCGATCTTGACCGGGTTGATGGTGGCCGTGGCGGTGCCGGTGCCGATACTCTTCACCGTCGCGTGGTTCCCCACCTTCGCCGTGCCGCTGCTCACGGCCAGGTCCGCCCCCGCGTAGGAGGTGTTCCGGGCCGCCGCCAGGTTAACGGTCAGCTTCAGCAGGCTCGCATCCAGGCCGCCCTTGTGGGGGGTCACGTCCGCTTTCACCCGGTCGCCGTAATCGGTGGTAAGGGTCATATTACCGGTCACATTGCTGCCGTCGCCCATCGTGACCTTGGTGTCGTACACCCCCTGCCCGAAGGCCGCGCCCACCATGGCCGTGGCCTTCACGGCGGCGTAGGCGCCGTTGGTGATCTTCGTATTGGTGGCGCTGGAGGTGTCGTTGACCGCGTTGACGTTTCCAGCGGTCAGCTTCTTCACGTTCACGTCTATCACGCCGCTGGAGCGCCCGTAGGCCACGCCCACGTTGGCCGTGCCCTCGAATACTGCGCCGCCGCCGGTCTGGATGTTCGCGTCCGTGTTGGCCCGCTGGTATACCTCAAACTTCACGGTGACCCCATCGGCCTGGAGCTTGTCGGTCTTTACCGATGTGCGGGTGTCCGCGTCGTTCAGGGCCACCACGGTATTGGCCGCGATCTTCAGGCCTGCCGCCTGCACCCCCTGCGCGCTGGCTTCCGCCTTGGCCAGGTCGTGGGCGCGGATCTGGACGTTCTTCTTCACCGTGATTTCGCCGCCATCCACCACCGCGTAGTTCCGGGTCTTGTTCCGGGCGATGGCCGCGTTCAGGCTGATGGAGGCGAAGCCCATGCCGCCCGTGATGGTCTGGGCCACCGCGTTGCTGTTGTCGTGGCTGCTCCGGCCCGTTTGCACCAGCAGGGTGTCCACGTTCACCTTGGCCCGCTCCACCACGGCCCGGTTCAGGGCCTGCATGTCCGCGTAGTTCACCGAGAGGCCCACGGCGATTCCGCCCGCCTGAGCCGCCTCCAGCTTGGAGGTGACGCTGCCCTGCAGGTTGGCCGCCACGATCAGGGTCCCGGCTTCCACGCTGCCGCCGCTCACCCGGGCCCGGCTCTTCGTCTCGTTGAAGGCCAGCAGCACGTTGCCGCCCGCCGCCAGGCCGCCGCCCGCGAAGGACAGCACGTTCGGGGTGGCGGAACTCACCACGTCGTTGGATACTTCCACCGTTCCACCCGCCGCCTTCAGCGTCGCGTTGTCCGCGTAGGTATCCAGCTCCGCGTTCACCTGGGAAACCGCCGCCCCCAGAGCCACCGCCCCCGCGCCCACGGACACGCCGATCAGGCCGCTGTCCGCCGCGGTCTCGGAAGCGCCCTTCACGGTGATGTTCTTAGCGTTCACCACCGCGCCGCTGCCGATGCCGGTGTTCTGCTTCATGCGGTTGATGGCCAGGGCCACGCCCGCGTTGGCGGCGATTGCCCCCGCCCCCGCAGTGACGGCCACGGAGGTGGCCTTCTGGTTCCCGGTTCCGGTCACCTTCACGTCCCCGCTGGCGGTGATGTTGGCCTTGTCCAGGATCTTGGCGTTCACCGTGCCGTTGGACTGGACCACGGAGACGGACGCGCCCACGGCGATGGCCCCCGCGCTCAGCGCGCCCACCGCACCGGTGATGTGGCCATATTCCTGCTTGGCGTCCACGGTCACGTTTTTCGCGCTGCCGATCTTGCCGCCCAGGGTGGCCTGCGTCATGTTGTCGGTAAGGACCACGCCCGCGGCCACGGCCACGCCCACCGCGCCGGCAGAGGCCGTCGCGCCGATGACGCGGATGCCGCCCGCGGCGGGATCGAGGTTCTTCAGCAGCTTCTTAAGGTCGCTGCTGCGGTTCGCCACGCTTCCGCCGGACTTCGATTCCGCCGTCACGGACACGTTGCCGCTGGCCGTCTGGATCTCGCCGCCCGCGCTGGCCAGCACATTGCTGCGCAGCATGGCCACGGCGGCGGTGACGCCCACGCCCACCGCGCCTGCGCCCACCGTCGCGCCGAACAGGTCGGCGGTGACGGGCTGGCTGGCCGATACGGCCACGTCCCTCGCCTTTTCGATCACGGCGGTGTCGGTGATCCGCGCGATCACCGCGTCCTCCGGGTCCCCGGTATAGGTGTAGGTGTTCACCTTCTTGGCGTTGGCCACGTCGGTGGTGTCCTTCGCCTTCAGGTTCTCGCCCCGTTGGGTCTCGCCACTGTCGCTGTAGTTCTTGTTGTCGAAGTCGCCGCTGCGGTAGCCGGAGCTGGCGTCAAAGGTGCCCTGCTTCTTTCCGTCCTTGGTTCCCGTGCTGCCCACGGACTGCTTGCTCTCGTAGTGGCCGTTGCCCGCCACGTCCGCGGTCAGCTCCGATGCCTTCAGGGTGTCGCTGGTCTTCACCTTGCGGTTGCCGTTCCCATCCAGCGCGTAGTTGCCGTTGGCGTCCTTCTCGTATTCCTTGTAGGTGCCGGATACGCCCTTCGCCCCCAGGAACTTGTCGGGATCGAAGGTCTTGTTGGCGTTCGTCTTGCTGGAGGCGTTGCCGTAGGTCAGCATGTCGGCGGCGTCCTGGCTCATCTTCGTGCCCGCCACCAGCACCATCACGTTTACGCCCACGCCCACCGCGCCGGCGGACAGGTTCGCGCCCAGGTTGGTCACGCTCCGCTTGCCGCTGGCCGTCACCTTCAGGTCGCCGGACAGGTTGGCCCTGCCGGCTACCTCGGCGGTGGTGTTGCTCTTCAGCACGCTCACCACGGCGTTCACGCCCACGCCCGCGGTGCCGCCCGCCAGCACGCCAGTGGCGGAGGTCAGCTTATAGTCGCTGTTGGCCTCCACGTTCATGCCGGCCGCGGTCACGGAGGTGTTCTGCTCCGCCGCCGCCCGGGTCTTGTCCTTGCTGACCATCACGTTGGCCGTGCCGGATACGCCGGCCCCGCCGCCCACGGCGAAGCCCGCGGAGTACAGGTCGATCTCCTTGCTGGACCTGGCGTGGATGTTCACGTCCGTGGCCGCCTTCACCGTGCTGCCCTTCATCAGCAAAGCCCTGGCCTCGCCGGAGAAGTAGGTCACCACGCCCACGGGGGTCACCGCCGCGCCGCCGGCTCCGGCCACCGCCCCCGCCGCGTTCAGAAGCTTCGTATCGTTGTTGGCCTGGATGTCCACCTTACCGTCCCGGGCGCTCACCTCGCTGCCCACCTCGGCTGCGGCCTTGCTCTTCAAAACCTGCACCGCCGCGCCGATCTGCACCGCCGCGCTGCCGGCAAGGCCCGCGTTGACGGCCACCTGGGTGATGTCGTCCTTATTGTCCGCGCCCACGGAGACGTCGCCGCCGGCCTTCATGTCGTGGGCCAGGGCCTTCACGTCCTTGTTGGACACCAGGGTCACCACGGAAGCGCCCACGCCCGCGCTGGCCGACGCGCTCACACCGCCCGCCAGCAGGATCTGTTTCGTGTCGTCCGCCGCCTTCACGGCGATGCCGCCCCTCTTCTTAAGCTTCGGGAAGGACAGGTCGTTCACGTTCACGTCGTACAGCCTGCCGTCCACCCGGTATTTCAGGCTGGTCAGGCTGCCCTCCTGCAACCTCTTCACATAATCCATGAATGTGGCCATGGAGGCGGTTTTGTACCAATAATATCCTTTCTTCGTCGTCGGCGTGATGTATTCGAAATAGATCCTGCTGAATCTCCAGTCTTCCGACTCGCTGTTCAGCGCCGCCCTGGAGGCGTCGGCGACGACGGTGTTGTTGTTCACCAGCACGTCCACCACGCCGTTGACGGCTGCGCTGCCCGCGGCGGCCACGCCCGCTGCCCCCAGGAACTGGGTCTCCCTGGCGTTCGCGCCCACATAAATTCCGTTGGCTTCCTCGCCGGACAGGCTCTTGACCACATCCTCGCCCGCCGCCGTGATGGCGCTCTCGCCCAGGCTGGTCCGCACGTCGTTGTTCTTCACCACCGTCAGGGCGGTCGCACCCACCGCGGCGCTGGAGCCCGACAGGGCGATGCTGCCCGCCGCGCCCACGGTGAAGTCGCTGAAGTATGCCTCCAGCAGGGCGCTCTTGCCCGCCCTGGCGGTGACGCCCTTGGTGATGTTGGTGTGGATGTCGTTGTTCTCCACCAGCACGCCCACGTTGCCGCTGACGGCCGCGCCGGTCACGCTGCCCGCCAAGGCCAGGCCCGCCAGGATGGTGGTGTCCCGTCCGCTGGACTGGGCGGACAGGTTGCCGCCCGCCGTCAGCGTGCCGTCGGACATCACCACGTCGGCCGCACGGTTGAACACGTTCACGTTGAAGCTGCCGCCGATAGCCGCGCCCGCGCTGCCCGCCGCCGCCAGGGTGGCGTTCAGCATCCAGGCGTCGTTGTTGGCCTTCAGGGCCAGGTCGCCCGCGGTGGCCGTCAGCTTCGCCGTGTCGCCCACGGCGGTGTTCGCCACGGACTTGGAGACGATCACGTTCACCGAGCCCGCGCCGCTCCTGCCGGTGGCGGAGAGGGCCGCGGAGGCCGAAACCGCGCCGGAGATCATCTGGTCGGACACGTCGGAGGTGATGCTCAGGTCCTTGCCCGCGGTGACGGTATTGCTGTTGCCCAGCGTTGTCGTGGCCCTGGTGCTGTCCACGATCACATTGATGGTGCCGCCCGCGGCCACCTTGGCGTTCGCGCCGGCGGACACGTTGGCGCTGCCGGAGATCAGCATCAGGTCGTACTTCGCCCGGCTGCCGATATCCGCGTTGCCCTTCGCCGCGATCACAGCGTCGTTGCCGACGATATTGTTCGCGATGCTCTTGTTCACGATCACATTGATCGCGCCGCCCGCCGCCGCCTTGGCGTCCGCGCCCGCGGCCACCGCCATCGCGGCGGTGAACACCTGGGCGTCACCGGTCTGTTCGGCCTGATGCTTCACGTCGCCGGAGGCGTTGACATTCACATGATTGCCGGTGATCGCCTCTGCCACGTCGCCGTTCACCAGCACCGCCACGGTCGCGCCTACGCTGGCCTTGGCCGGAGCGGCGGACAGGCTGCCCGCGATGATGCGGGTGGTCGCGCCGTCGGCGGCGGTGATGTCGGCGTTGCCATTGGTGGCGTTGATGGTGACGCCCTCGCCCAGCGTCGCCCGGATGGTGTTGTTGTTGACGGCCACGGCGAAGGAGCCCGCCAGGCTGGCCTTGGTCTTGCCCGTGGCGACGGAGCCCGCGATGGCCTCGGCGTAGGTGTTCTGGCTGGACAGGAAGTTCAGGGCGTCCACCGCGTCCAGCAGCTTCTCCTCGGAGAGATTCACCTCTACCTTGTAGTTGTCGTCCTCGCCCTTATGCAAGTCGATGAGGCCGGTCTTGGCCTTCTCCCGCTGCTCGTCGTTCAGCTCGCTGGAGTCCGTCACCAGGTACCGCATGTCGATCAGCTGCTTGAAGTCCGCGTCCGTCACGGCCAGCTTCTCGGCATTCAGCTTGAAGCTCTTGGCGTTGATCGTCACGCCGTCGCCCACATTGGCGGTGACGTCGTTGGAGCTGACCACGGTGGTGCTGGCGATGCCCATGCCGACGCTGCTGCCCTTGGACACGCTCAGTCCGCCCGCGCGCGCCGCCAGCTTGCTCTTGTCGGTGGCCTCGATGGTCACGTTGCCGCCGGTGATGTTCTTGCCGTTCGCCTTCACGGCGGACTCGGCGCCGGACACCACGACGCTGACCGCGCCGCCCATCGATATGTCGGAATCCTTGCCCGCCACGCTGCCGGCCAGCGCCTGCGCGGCCAGCTTGCCGC
>JAFYBB010000284.1 GCA_017540445.1 Clostridia bacterium
GGCCTCGCCGGTCGCCTCGTAGCTGGTGCCGACGGTGATGTCGACCTCGCCGATGTCGTAGCCCAGCTTCGCCATCTCGGCCTGGACCAGCTCGGGCAGGTTCTGCGTGCCGGTGATGATGACGTCCGCGTCCTTGGAGGGCACGAACTCAAAGGTCAGCTTGTCCATCTTGACGTTCTCGGCCAGCGCGGAGACGGCGCCGAACACGAGCAGCAGGGCCACAACCAGTGCCAAAAGCTTCTTCATGGGTATTCTTCCTTTCTTCGTCGGTATGCATGGGGTTACCGGTCACGTCCAGTATACCTCATGCCGACCTTTATTTCAATACTCAGGGCACATTTTCGTCTCATTTTTGTCAACAATTAACCCTGTGACCGGAAATTACTTCCTGCCACCCTTGTGGGTGCCGGCGCGGTCCACGCCCTGCTGGAAGTTGACGGAGGTATCGCCCAGCTGGTTCTTGCCGAACTCGTAGTCGTTGCCGGGGAGTATGGCGTTGAGCAGTATGCCCACCAGCGCGCCCACGGCCAGGCCGGACAGGCTCACCGGGCCCAGCGCGATGGCGCCGGCGCTGGAGAAGTTGATGCCCAGGCTCAGGCCCAGGATCAGCGCGGCGATGATGATGTTGCGGCTCTTGGTGAAGTCCACCTGGTTCTCGACCACGTTGCGCACGCCCACGGCGGAGATCATGCCGTAGAGGATCAGGCTGACGCCGCCGATGGTGGCCGCGGGCATGGCGGAGACCAGCGCCGCGAACTTCGGGCAGAAGGAGAACAGCATGGCCAGCAGGGCGGCGATGCGGATGACCCGGGGGTCGTAGACCTTGGTCAACGCCAGCACGCCGGTGTTCTCGCCGTAGGTGGTGTTGGCCGGCGCGCCGAAGCAGGCCGCCAGCGCGGTGGCCAGGCCGTCGCCCAGCAGGGTTCTGTGCAGGCCGGGGTCGGCCACGAAGTTGTCGCCCACGGTGGAGGAGATGGCGCACACGTCGCCGATGTGCTCGATCATCGTGGCGATGGCGATGGGCACCATGATCACGATGGCGCTGACGAGCTTGGCGCCGTCACAGCCCTTGAACAGGCTGAACACGGTGTCGCCGAACACGATGGGGAAGCCGATCCACTTGGCCTCGGCCACGGGGGTGAAGTCCACCTGGCCGCAGATGGCGGCCACGATGTAGCTGCCCAGCACGCCCAGCAGGATCGGTATGATCCTGATCATGCCCTTGCCCCAGATGTTGCACACCACGACGATGGCGATGGCCAGCACGGCGATCCACCAGTTGGTCACGCAGTTGTTGATGGCGGAGTTCGCCAGGCACAGGCCGATGCAGATGATGACGGGGCCGGTGACGATGGGCGGGAAGAAGCGCATGACCCGCGCCGCGCCGAAGGACTTGAACAGCGCCGACAGCACCGCGTACATCAGGCCCGCGCAGGCCACGCCCACACCGGCGTAGGGAATCCAGTTCAGAGCCTGGGCGTCGTTAAACAGCGTCGCGACGCTGGCGTAGCCGCCCAGGAACGCGAAGGAGCTGCCCAGGAACGCGGGCACCTTGCCCTTGGTCAGGAAGTGGAACAGCAGCGTGCCGAGGCCCGCGAACAGCAGCGTCGTCGAGACCGGCAGCCCGGTCAGCACCGGCACCAGCACCGTCGCGCCGAACATGGCGAACATGTGCTGGAAGCCCAGCAGCAGCATCTTCGGGGTGCCCAGCGATCTCGCGTCACGAATTCCCTGTTCAGACATGTGAAATCATCCACCTTTCTATTCGTCCACAGCCCTTCCCGGGGAAGCGATCACCGTTCTCCGGAAATATGAACCGATCCGGGAAGCGCCTGATTCAGCCCGGGTTCTTGAGGATCATGAGCTCCACGTCATAGCCGCGAATGCTGACCGTGACATTGTCCGCGATGTGGGAAACCACGGATTTTTCAAGCTCATCCCATTCCTCCTGCGCGCCGGAGGACGCGTCCTTGCGCTTGAGCAGGCGTTCCCGGTAGGCTTCCATCGACCAGGAGAGGTCCCCGCTTGCGCTGCTCGGCGCGATCGTTTCAGCCAGATACGCCGGAGTGTCCTCGATCGGCATGGGCTCAAAAAACGCGCGGATCTTGCCCATGAGGCCGCGGTGCGCCTCGTTCTTTCCGCTGGAAGAAGACGAGATCAGCTGCGCGCGCTGCTCGGCGTCCATCAGAGTGACCGTCCGAAGATACAGGCGATAGGCCTTGCCCTCGGTCTCGATCCAGAACTTCCCCTCGAGCTGACCGATGACGGAGCGCACAAGGCCCATCATCTCTTCAACCAGAAGGCGCATGTGCAGCGCTTCCCTGGGGGAAAGCCCCATCTGTTCCGCGGTCCTGTCGGCCTGCGCCAGTGCGGCGTCCATTCCCTGGCCCTTGCTGGATACGACGATTACGTCAGATTTCATATCGCATTCTCCTCACTCGATATTCAGAATATCCGAAAACCCGGTGACTTCAAACACCTCGCGCACCATCTCGTTCACATTCGTCACCGTCATGCCGTCTTTCCGGCTCATGGCCTTGTGGGCGCTCAGCAGGACCCTCAGTCCGGCGGAGGAGATGTAGTCCAGCTTGCTGAAATCCAGCGTCAGCCGGGTGGCGCCGTCCAAATCGTTCTTCAGTTCCCTCTCCAGCTCCGGCGCGGTGGTGGTGTCCAGGCGACCCTCCAACGCGTAACAGACCTTCCCGTTCTCCACGCTCCTGTCGATCTTCATGACGCTTGCCTCCTTATGGTATCAAATAATCCTCAGTTGTCCCTGTCGCACAGCCACACGCCCGTCTCGCCGTCGATCTCGGGGATCGCCACGCGCACGAACTCCGTCTGGGCGGTGGGCACGTTCTTGCCGGCGAAATCGGCGCGGATGGGCAGCTCGCGGTGGCCGCGGTCGATCAGCACCGCCAGCTGGATGCGCCTGGCCCGGCCCAGGTCCATCAGCGCGTCCAGCGCCGCGCGGGCCGTGCGGCCGGTGTACAGCACGTCGTCCACCAGCACCACGGTCCTGTCCTCGATGGCAAAGGGCACGTCGGTGCGGTTCAGCTTCGGGTCCCTGGACAGGTGGGTCAGATCGTCGCGGTAGAAGGTGATGTCCACCGTGCCCACGGGCACCTTCGCGCCCTCCACCCGTTCGATGGCCCCGGCCAGCATCCGGGCGATGGGCTCGCCGCGGCGGCGTATGCCCACCAGCACCACGTCCGCCACGCCCTTGTCGCGCTCGATGATCTCGTGGGCCATGCGGGTGACGGTGCGGCGCAGCTGGGCCTCGTCCATGATCTGGGTCTTCTTCTGCATCGCGCCTGCGCCTCCCCAACAAAATAACCGCGCCCACCGCCGGCAAGGCGGGGGCGCGGCATCACCGGGCCCTGGGGCCCGCTTCCATGCTGCGTCTTCCGGTACCTTGCCGACCTCACGGGATCGACTTAAAGGTTCACTGCGGTTGTCATTATAATCCCCCCGCGAAAAGTTGCAGGGGGATTTCTGTTAAATGTGACGGAAATTTGTTCAGCCCAGCGGGTTGGTCACCACGCCGGCGAAGCAGACCGCCTCGGTCTCCCGGTCGAATATCACGAATATGAAGGGCTGGTCCAGGTTCATCTCCACCGGCTCGTCCTCCTGCATGCGCGGGGCGGACTTGCCCAAGTCCACCTCGGTGACGGCGGCGGCCTTCGTGCCGCCCTCGTCGATCTGCACGCGCAGGCGCTGGGCCACCTCGGTGATCGCCAGCGGCTCCGCGCTGATGCCGGAATAGTCGGCGTACTTCTCGCTGAAGGGCACCCAGTAGCCCGCCCCGCCGATGGCCTGGACCAGGCCGGTGTCGAAGGCGCAGTCCACCTTCGGCAGGCTCAGCTTCACCGAGACCGGGTTGCGCACGAACAGGAAGCTCTTCATGCCGTGCTCCTTCAGCTTCGCCAGCGCCGACGACAGCTTGCCGCTCCTGGGCACGGCCAGCATCATCGTGAGCCTGCCGCCCCGATAGCCCTTCTGAATGAAGCTCATGCCGTCCTGCTCGCCGTACTGGGCGAAGGTCTGCTGGTGCATGAAGGGCACCTGCACATCGCCGTCGGGCGCGTGGAACACGTCCTCATAGGTGTCCTCGGTCGCAAAGGGCGAGGCCCACTCCGCGTCCATCGACACGGCGTTCAGCAGCACCAGCCGCGCTTGCTCAAAATCGCCCGAGGCGGGCAGGCCGTCCACCAGCCCGTCCGTCTGCCCGGCGGCCCAGGCGTCCGCCTCCGACCGGTCGTTCATCGGAAAGCAGGGCGCGCCGTAGACGGTGTTCAGCCGCTCCACGTAGTCCTTGAGCAGCACAAGCCCCGGGGCCGCGAACGCGGCGTTCGCCCAGCGCAGGCCCGTATCCTGCATCGACGCCGCCAGCGCGGCGGCGTCCTCCGGCGCCTTCAGGTCCAGCGCCTTTAAAAGCTGCGCGCGGGTCTCTCCCGCGGCGCCGTCGGCGGCCATCGCCAGGCTCCAGGTCAGGCCGATGGGCGAGACGATCACGTTGTGCTTGCCGTCCGACAGCTGCGCCAGCACCTGAAAGCCCAGCCAGTTGCCCGGCACGCGCTCCGCCAGCGCGCAGCCGCACAGCATCAGCGCCAGCGCCAGCGCGACGATCTTTCGCATGGTATCGCTCCTTTCAACCAGGTCGTTCATCCCCGCGCGGCGCGCATGAACGCGGCGGCGTCGGGCGCGCCGTACAGCGCGCTGCCGGCCACCAGCATGTCCGCCCCGGCGGCGGTCAGCTTCTGCGCGGTCTGTTCGTTCACGCCGCCGTCCACCTCCACGATGGCCTCGAGCCCGGCCCTGTCCAGCATGCCGCGCACCTCGGCCACCTTGTCGATGCAGGCGGGGATCAGCTTCTGCCCGCCGTAGCCCGGATTCACCGTCATCACCAGCGCCAGGTCGAAGTCCCCCAGCACGTAGCGCAGGCACTCCGGCGACGTGGCCGGGTTCATCGCCACGCCCGCCAGGCACCCCGCGGCGCGAATCTGCTGCAGCGCGCGGTGCAGGTGCACGGTGGCCTCGGCGTGCACGGTGATGATCCGCGCCCCGGCCGCGGCGAAGGTGTCGATGTATTTCTCCGGGTTCACGATCATCAGATGGGCGTCGACGGGCAGCCCGCAGTCGGACACCTGCCGCAATACGTCCGGGCCGAAGCTGATGTTGGGCACAAAGCTGCCGTCCATCACGTCGAAGTGCAGGTAGTCTGCGCCGGCCTCGGCCATGCGCCGCACCTCGTCCCCCAGGCGCTTGTAGTCGGCCGCCAGAAGGGAAGGGGCGATCTTAATCATAGCGATCCCTCCATTTCTGTTTCATCTCATCCAGCAGCGCCGCGTAGCGCGCGTGCCGCCGCGCGTCGATCTCGCCCGCCGCCACCGCGTCGCGCACGGCGCAGCGGGGCTCCGTGGCGTGATAGCAGGGCTGAAAATAACACCCGCCCTCATAGGGCGTAAACTCCGGCCAGCTGTCCTTCATCTCCACCGGGTCGAACACCTCGCTCTCCAGCAGGCTGAAGCCGGGGGTGTCCAGCACCATGCCGCCGCCCGGAACGGGGATCAGCTGGCAGTGCCGCGTGGTGTTCTTCCCCCGCTCGATCTTGCGGGACAGGTCTCCGGTCTCAAGCGCCAGGCCGTACAGGGCGTTGATCATCGTGGACTTGCCCGCGCCGGACTGGCCCGCCAGCGCGTGCACCTTTCCCACGAGCCGCGCGCGCAGTTCGTCCAGGCCCTCGCCCGTGTCCGCGCACACCATCATCGGCGACGCCTGAGCACCCCGGTACTGCGAGAGGATGTCCCGGGCGCGGTCCGCGTCCAGGTCGCTCTTGTTGACCGCCAGCAGCACGTCGATGCCCGCGCGGCGGGCGTTGAGCATCAGCCGGTCCACCATCATCAGGTCCGGGTCCGGCGTGGCCGCGGCGGCCACGATCACGATCACGTCGATGTTCGCCACCGGCGGGCGGACCAGCTCGTTCCTGCGGGGCAGTATGCGCCTGATCCAGCCGTGGGCCTCCCCGTCGCCGGGGACGAGCTCGATATGATCGCCCACCTTGGGCTTCGTCCGCTCGCGCCGAAGCTTCCCCTGGGCCCGCAGCGTGTACACATTGCCCGCCGCGTCCCGCGCAGTGTAAAACCCGCCGACGCCCTGAAGAATCACACCCTGCAATGTCGTCTCCGTCATCCCTGTCCCCTGTTCCGGCGGGCGCCGCATCGGCGCCCCTACTCCCTGTTCCCTCCCGGCCCCCTATTGCCTATTGCCTACTCCCTACTCCCTACTCCCTACTCCCTACTCCCTACTCCCTACTCCCCATCATTCAAACCGCACCGACTGGCTCTCCATCAGCACGCCGTCCATCAGTATGTTCACGATGTGCTCGCCCGCCTCGGCGTCGGTCAGCTCGAAGCGGTAGGTGCCCGCGTTCAGTTCGCCCCGGTAGGCCTCCTGGGTCGCGCCGGAGGGCGACACCATCATGATCTGCACATCGCTGCCGTTCAGCGGCACTACCACCGACAGCTTCGAGGTGGGCCAGCACATCGTCTGGTGCGACTGGTTGACGGTGATGTCCACCGTGGTGCCCGCCATCTGCTCGGTGCCGGTCTCCGGGCTCTGGGCGATCACGGTGTTCGGCAGGGCGTCCACGGCCTCGCTCTCGGTCACCGTGCCCAGCCGCAGCCCCTCGGCCTCGATCAGCGCCTGGGCGTCCTCCAGCGTGAAGCCGTAGAGCGACGGCATCAGCACGCGCTGGCCGCTGACGGTCAGTATCACCAGCGCGTCCCGGGCCTGGCGGCCCGGCTCCGGCGACACGCTGACCACCGTGCCCACCGGCGCGTCCGATTTCACATACAGCACCTGCACGTTCTCGACGCCCTGGGCCTTCAGCGCGTCGTAGACCTCGTCCATGCTCCGGCCCGCGCAGTCCTCCAGGTAGTACCACCGGGTGCCCCGGCTGACGGTCAGCGCCACGGGGACCGCCTGCTTCACCCGGGCCCCGACCCGGCGGGACTGGCCGATGACGATGCCCTCCTCGTAGTCCTCGCTGTAGTCGTACTCCACCTCGGCCTCGCCGCCCAGCTTCTCCAGCGCGTCCTGGGCCAGCAGTTGCTCCTGCCCCACCAGGTCCGGCATGACGTAGGTGTTCACCGTGACCACGAAGAACCACACGCCCGCCGCCAGGATCAGCGCCACGCCGATCAGCACGCAGGTCAGCATCGCCCGGCGCAGCCTGCGCCGGTCCTCCTCGCGCTTGCGGCGGCGCTCCTCCTTCTCCTTTTCGACCTCGTCGGCGTCCTTCGGATAGGTCACGAAGCCGCCCTGGGGATGGGAGATCGCCTTTCTCAGGTCCGCGGCCATCTCCGCCGCCGTCTGGTAGCGCTTGGTCGCGTCCTTGCACAGCGCGCGCATGACCACCTCGTCCAGGGCCTTCGATATGCCCTCCTGGTGGTCGCGCATGCTCCTGGGCGCTTCGCTCAAATGCTTCAGCGCCACCGACACCGACGTCTCGCCGTCGAAGGGCACCTGGCCCGTGAGCATCTCGTACATCACCACGCCCACCGAGTACAGATCGCTCTTCTCGTCGGCGATCTCGCCCCGGGCCTGCTCCGGGGAGAAGTAGTGCACGCTGCCCAGCGCGGACCCGCTGCTGGCCCCCTCCTCGATGTGCGTGGTCTGGGAGGCCTTCAGCCGGGCGATGCCAAAATCGGCCACCTTCACCCGGCCCTGGTTGTCCACCAGTATGTTCTGGGGCTTGATGTCGCGGTGCACGATGCCGTTGCGGTGGGCGTGGTCCACCGCCGCCAGTATGCGGATGGTCATGCGTATGGCGGTGTCCGGGTGGATGGTGCCCCGCTGGCGGATCATGTCCTTGAGCGTCTGGCCGTCCACGTACTCCATCACGATGTAGCGCAGGTCGCCGTCGATGCCCACGTCCAGCATGTTCACGATGTTCTCGTGGGAGACCTTGGACGCCGCCTCGGCCTCACGGCTGAAGCGCCGCACGAATTCCTCGTCCGACTCATACTCCGGCCGCAGCACCTTGATGGCCACGATTCGGTTTTTCTTTTGATCGAAGGCGCGATAGACGACGGCCATACCGCCCGTCCCGACGACGGCCTGCACGACATATCGCCCCGATATGACGCGTCCGATCATCAGGCGGTTGCCTCCTCCATCACTGCGAACAGCGCGGTGATGTTGTCCGCGCCGCCGTTTCCAAGGGCCAGGGATACCAGGTGCTCCAGCTTGCGCTGCCAGTCGCCCTCAGACTGGGCGGCCAGCAGTATCTCGTACTCCTCCACGTAGTTGGTCATGCCGTCGCTGCACAGGAAGAACACGTCGCCGGGGCGCACGTCCACGCGGATCAGGTCGATCTCCACGTCCGGGTCGGTGCCCAGCGCGCGGGTGATGATGTTGCGCCGCGGATGGAACCGCGCCTCCCGGGGCGTGATCATGCCCTTCTGCACCATCTCCTCCACCAGCGTGTGGTCGGTGGTCACCCGCGTGATCGCGCCGTCGCGCACCAGGTACACGCGGCTGTCGCCCACGTGGGCGATGTACGCCACCCCGCCCTGCTCGGCCAGGGCCGAGAAGGTGGTGCCCATGCCGCTCATGCCCGCGTTCTCCAGCGCGGCCTCGAACACGGCCTCGTTGGCCTCGGCCACCGAATCGAACAGGGCCTGCTCGCTGACGTCCTCCGCCTGGCGCATGCAGCGGGAGAAGACGTCCACCGCCATGGCGCTGGCCACCTCTCCGGCGTTGTGGCCGCCCATGCCGTCGGCCACGGCGCAAAAGCGCTCGCCCTCCCGGGGAAGATAGTAGGAGTCCTCGTTGATGGGCCGCATCCTGCCGATGTCTGTAATCGCATAGACCTTCATGCGCGTATCCTCCAGATGGCGTCGTGTTGAGTATGGAATGGTGCGCTACGCGTTCCCCGTTCCCGGTTCCGCGTTGTCGTTCAGTACCTTCCGCCGCAGCTGGCCGCAGGCGCCCTCGATGTCGGCGCCCATCTCGCGGCGGATGGTGGCGGAGATGTGCTTCAGCTCCAGGCGCTTCAAGAACGCCTCCACCGTCCGGCGGTCCGGGGCGGCGAGATTGCGCTCCTTCACGTCGTTCAGCGGAATCAGGTTCACGTGGCAGCGCAGGCCCCGCAGGCGGCGGGCCAGCTCCTCGGCGTGGCGCACGTCGCTGTTCAGGTCCCGGATGAGCGCGTATTCAAATATCACCCGGCGGCCCGTCTTCTCCACGTAGTACTTGCAGGCCGCCAGCACCTCTTCATAGCCGTAGGCGTTGGCCACCGGCATGATCTTCCGGCGAATCTCGTCGTTGGGGGCGTGCAGCGAGAGGCTCAGTGTCACCGGCAGGCCCTCCGCGGCGAAGTCGTACATCCGCCGCACCAGCCCGCAGGTGGACAGCGATATGTTGCGCAGCGATATGTTCAGCCCCTTCGGGTCGTTCACCAGGCGCAGGAAGCTGACCACGTTGTCGTAGTTGTCCAGCGGCTCGCCGCTGCCCATCAGCACGATGTTGTGCACCCGGCGCCGGGGGTCTTCGGCCTGTATGTGGCGGTTTACCGCCACCACCTGGCCCAGTATCTCCGCCGCCGTCAGATCGCGCACCCGCCCCTCCAGCGTGCTGGCGCAGAAGGCGCAGCCCATGCGGCAGCCCACCTGGGTAGACACGCACAGCGTGTCGCCGTGGTGGTAGCGCATCAGCACGCCCTCGATCAGGTTGCCGTCGGGCAGCGCGTAGAGGAACTTCTCGGTGTCGTCGAGCTTTGAGCGGAAGGCGTTTTGTATGCGTACCGGGTTGGCCACCGCCAGTTCCGAAAGCCGCGCGCGCAGCGGGGCGGACAGATTGGTCATGCCGTCGATGTCCGCGCCGCGGGCCAGCCATTCGGCGATCTGCCCGGCGCGATAGCGGGGCTGCTCCAGTTCATCCGTCACGAAGCGCTCCAACGCTTCGCCGCTGAGGCCCAGCAGCTGTATCCTGTCCAAGCGTCACACGCCCTTTCTGCGCATCCGCGCGATGAAGAAGCCGTCCAGCCCGTCCCGGTGGGGCAGTAGTTGCAGCATGCCGCCCTCGTACAGCGGCCGCAGCCGCGGGGGCAGCCAATCGTCCGACAGGTCCGGCGCAAATTCCGGGTGGCGCTGTAAAAACGCCTCGGCCTGGCGGATGTTTTCCTCCGGCAGCACCGTGCAGGTGGCGTATACCAAGAGGCCGCCCACCTTCACCGTGTCACACACGGCGTCCAGTATCTGACGCTGCAGCGGCGGCAGCGCGGCGAGGCGCTCCTCGCTCTGGCGGTACTTGATGTCCGGCTTCTCGGCGATCACGCCCAGCCCGGAGCAGGGGGCGTCCACCAGCGCCGCGTCCATCGTCAGGCGCATGTCCGGCGCCGGTCGCCGGGCGTCCCGCTCGCCGGGGCGCACGTTCTCAAGCCCCAGCCTGCGCGCCGCCGCGCGGATCAGCTCCACCCGGTGGGGATGCACGTCCCAGGCGTAGACCCGGCCCGAGGTGCCCATGCGCTCGGCCATCAGGCAGGTCTTGCCGCCAGGGGCCGCGCAGGCGTCCAATATCTGCATGCCGGGCTTCGCGCCCACGGCCAGCGCCGCCAGCATGGCGCTCTCCCCCTGGATCGAGAACAGGCCCTGCCGGTAGCCCTCGTGGGCCGCCAGGTTCCCGGCGTCCGACAATATGTACGCGTCCTCGGCCTCGCCCCTGCGCCAGGCGAACTTCTGCCCGTCCAGCCAGGCCTCGAAGGCCGTGCCGTCCATGCGCAGCCGGTTCGGGCGGACGGTCTCATTGCGGCGGGGCGGCGTCCACGCGGCAAGCCGCGCGGCGTCGTCCGGGCCGTAGGCGTCGATCAGCCGCCGGGCGGCGGGCTCCGCCACCGAGCAGCGCACCCGCAGCCATTCCACCGGGTCGCTCTCCCGCTCCGGCAGCGTCAGCGCCCCGGCGTCCCGGGCGCGGATCAGGTTGCGCAGCACGCCGTTGACGAACCCCGCGTAGCCGTCGCGGTGGGCGGCGCGCACCTGCTTCACCGCCTCGTCCACCGCCGCGTGGTCGGGCACCCGATCCATGAACAGCAGCTGGGCCGCGGCGATGTGCAGTATGTCGGTCACCAGCGCCTCGGGCCGCTGCTCCATGAAGCGCGAGAGCATGTATTCGATGTAGAGCCGGTTCTCCACGGCGCTGTAGAACAGCCCCGCGGCCAGCCGCCGGTCGTCCGGCCTGAGCCGGGCCTCGTCCAGCCGACGGTCCAGCGCCTGGGCCGCGAAGGCGTCGCCCCGAACCACGTCCTCGAGCGCCCGAAGCGCCGCGTCCCGGGCGCTGACCCGCGGCCCCCGGTCGCGCCGCCCCCTCTGAGGCGCGCTCCCCCCCGGCCGCCGGTCCCCCGCCGCCTTCCGATTGCCGCTCATCCTTCTATCGCTCATCCCAACACCACCTGTGTGAGTGAGGAGTTAGGAGTTAGGAGTGAGGAGTATGAGATAGCCAATCAATGCTCCTCACTCCTAACTCCTCACTCCTCACTGTTCCCAAACACCGTTCCGACCTCAATCTTCTTTCCCATCAGGTATGCCTTCGCCGTCATGCGCTTGCCGCCGGGGGCCTGCAGCTCCAGTATCTCCAGCGCGCCCTCGCCGCAGCGCACCACCAGGCCCTCCTTAGGGCCGGAGGCGATCACCTCTCCGGGCGTCGCGCCGCCGTCCCTATCGACGGGCCGGGCCAAATACACCTTCAGACGGCCCTCGGGCATGTCGGTGTACGCGCCGGGCCAGGGGTTGAAGCCCCGCACGCGGCAGGCGATGGTCCGGGCGGGCAGGTTCCAGTCGATCTCGCCCACGGCCTTGTCCAGCATGGGCTGGTAGCTGGCCTTCTCCGGGTCCTGGGGCACGGGCCGAAGCTCGCCCGACAGTATGCGCGGCAGGGACTGGGCCAGCAGCGCCGCGCCCAGCTGTGACAGCCGCTCCGTCAGCTCGCCGGCGGTCTCCATCTCGCCGATGGAGGTCTGTACGCTTGTAAAGATGTCGCCGGTGTCGATGCCGATGTCGGTGCGCATGATCGTGACGCCGGTGACCGTCTCGCCGCTTGCGATGCACCAGTTGATGGGCGCGGGGCCGCGATAGCCCGGCAGCAGCGAGGCGTGCACGTTGATCGTGCCGAACGCGGGGATGTCCAGCAGCTCCTGGGTCAATATCTGGCCGAAGGCGGCGGTCACCACCGCGTCCGGGGCCAGCGCGCGCAGCTGCGCCACGCCCTCCGGCCGGCGGATGCGCTCAAACTGGTACACCGGCAGGCCGCGCTCCAGCGCCAGCTGCTTGACCGGACAGGCCGTCAGCTTCTTGCCCCGGCCCGCGGGCCGGTCCGGCTGGCAGAACACGCCGACCACGTCATAGCGCTCGTCGTCCGCCAGCGTCTTCAATACGGGCACCGCGAACTGCGGCGTGCCCATGAATGCGATCTTATACCTGCTCATTCCTCTTTTTGCTCTTCTTCCTCAGTCTTGTCCGTGACGTCCTCGATCATCTTGTCGACGTACAGTATGCCGTCCAGGTGGTCGATCTCGTGACACAGGCACACGGCCAGCAGGCCCTCGCCCTCCACCTCGACGGCGTTGCCCTTGCGGTCCTGGGCCGCGACGCGCACCTTCTCGGGCCGGGCCACGGTGCCGCGCCGCCCGGGCACGGACAGGCAGCCCTCCGCGCCGACGACCTCGCCCTCCTGCCAGACGATTTGGGGGTTGACCAGCTCGATCAGGCCCTCGCCCACGTCGATGACCACGGCGCGCTTCAGCACGCCCACCTGGGGCGCGGCCAGGCCCACGCCGTCCGCTTCGTACATGGTGTCCGCCATGTCGTCCAGCAGCACCGCCAGCCGCCGGTCGAACTTCACGACCTGCCGCGCGTGCTTGCGCAGTATGTCGTCCTTCCCCATTTCAACGATCTTGCGAATTGCCATATTTTTCTCCTGTTCCCTGTCCCCTGTTCCCTAAAACAAACTATTCGGATTAACCTCCAGCTCCGCCCGCACGCCCTCCGGGGCGGCGTCGGCCAGCGCCTGCATCCGCGCCGCGACGGTGTCCATGTCGGCCCGGTACGACAGCTTCAGCAATATCTGCCAGCGGTACTCGCCGCGAATCTGTTTGATCGGCGCTTCCGCCGCCCCCAGCTGCAGCGCCTCGGGCAGCGCGCCGGTCTCGTCCAGCCAGGCCCGCAGCCGCGCCTCGTGGTCCGTGGCGCAGGCGCGCACGGCCTCCACGTCCCGCCCGCTGTACACGACGCGGGCGATCACGGTGAACGGCGGGTACATGGCCGAGCGCCGGAAGGCGCTCTCTCGGGTATAGAACGCGCGGTAGTCCTGGGCCGCGGCATAGCGTATGCCGTAGTGGTCGGGGTCGTAGGTCTGCACCACCACGCGGCCCGGCACCTCGGCCCGGCCAGCGCGCCCCGCCACCTGGGTGATCAGCTGGAACGTGCGCTCCACGCTGCGGTAGTCCGGCAGGTGCAGCGACAGGTCCGCCGCCACCACGCCCACCAGCGCCACGTTGGGAAAGTCCAGGCCCTTGGCGATCATCTGGGTGCCCACCAGCACGTTGGCCTCGCCCCGGCGGAACCGCTCCAGTATCCGCGCGTGGGCGTCCTTCTCCCGGGTGGTGTCCACGTCCATGCGGGCCACCCGCGCATCCGGAAACAGCCGGCGGACCTCCTCCTGCACCTTTTCGGTGCCCGCGCCGAAGTACTTGATGTAGGGGCTTGAGCACTCGGGGCACTTCTTCGGCGGCGGCAGCGTCTGGCCGCAGTAGTGGCAGCGCAGCGCGTTTTCCGATTGGTGCCAGGTCATGGACACGTCGCACTGGCCGCAGCGCACCACGTAGCCGCAGGCCCGGCAGGACACGAACGTGGAGTGGCCCCGCCGGTTGATGAACAGCATGGCCTGATGGCCCTCGTCCAGGCAGCGCCGCAGCTCGCCGGACAGCCGGCCGCTGAATATGGAGTGGTTGCCCCGGCTGAACTCGCCCCGCATGTCCACCACTTCCACCTCGGGCATCGGGCGGTCCTTCACCCGCCTGCGCAGCTCGATCAGCTCCAGCCGGTTCTCGGGGCGCACGCCGGGCATCGCCCGCATGTAGGTGGCAATCGACGGCGTCGCGCTGCCCAGCACCAGCACCGCGCCGTGTTGGGCGGCCCGATGCCAGGCCACGGCCCGGGCGTCGTAGCGGGGCCGCCGGTCGGACTGGTAGGTGGTCTCGTGCTCCTCGTCCACCACGATCACGCCGATGTTCTCCAGCGGCGCGAACACGGCGCTGCGCGCGCCGATCACCACCCGGGCCTCGCCCGAGCGGATGCGCCGCCACTCGTCGAAGCGTTCCCCGGCGGACAGGGCCGAATGCAGTACCGCCGCGTCGCCGCCGAAGCGCCCGTGCAGCCACGCCACCATCTGGGGCGTCAGCGCGATCTCCGGCACCAGCACGATGGCCGTCCTGCCCAGCTCCAGCGCCCGGCGGATCAGCCGGATGTAGACCTCCGTCTTGCCGCTGCCGGTGACGCCGTGCAGCAGAAACCGCCCGCCGCCGCCCTCCAGTGCCGCGATGAGCCGCGCCATGGCCCGGCGCTGCTCCTCCGTGGGCTCCGGGTCCGCCGTGCGCTGCTCCCCGGCGAGGGCCGAAGGCGTCCGGCGACTCTCGCGCAGGTAGATCTCCGCCGCGCCCTTCTTCACCAGCGCCCGCAGCGCCGCGGCGTCGAGCCCCGCCGCGTCGGCGTCGCCCCCGCGCAGCCGCTCCACGATTTCAAGCTGCTTCGGCGCGCGCCGGTTGGCCTCGATGAAGGCGTCCAGCGCGTCGCCGGACAGCGCCAGCCGCGCGCGCCGCGCCGCCTTCTCCCGCACCCGGCCGCCGCGCATCTGGGCGGGCAGCATCAGCCGCAGCGCGTCCACGAAATGGCACAGGTAGCGCACGTGCAGCCACTCGGCCAGCTCCATCAGGTCCGGCAGCACCACCGGCTCCTGGCGCACCACCCGCAGCACCGGCTTCACCCGCTCCGCCGGCAGGTCGCACTCCTCCGACAGCGAGATCACGAAGCCTTCCAGCGTGCGCGGCCCGAAGGGCACCGCCACCAGCTGGCCGGGGGTCAGCGCCATGCCGTCGGGCACGGCGTAGGTGAACTGCCGGTCGACGGCCTCGGCGGACAGGTCCACGACGACCTGGGCGTATCCGCTCATGTCGAAATCAGCCCGGCGACGCCGTCCAGTATGGCGTCGGCGGCGGCGCGCTTGGACATCAGCGGCAGCTCCTTCGCGCCGCCCCGGGTGATCAGCGTCACCGCGTTGGTGTCCACGCCGAAGCCCGCGTCCGCGCGGCTGACATCGTTGGCCACCACCATATCGGCGTTCTTGCGCGTAAGCTTCCCCCGGGCGTTTTCGAGCATGTTCTCGGTCTCCGCCGCAAAGGCCACCAGAAGCTGCCCCGGCCGCTTGCGCCGGCCCAGCTCGGCGGCGATGTCGGTGGTGTTCTCCAGAAACAAGGTCATGCCCGCGCCGTCCTTCTTGATCTTCTCGTCCGATGCGCGCACGGGCCGGAAGTCCGCCGGGGCGGCGGCCTGGATCACCACGTCCGCCGTCGCGCCCGCCGCCAGCACCGCCTCGCACAGCTGGGCGCTGGACTCCACGGACACGAGCTTCACGCCCTCGGGGGCCTCGAGATTGACCGGGCCGGACACCAGCGTCACCTCGGCGCCGCGGTCCCGGGCGGCCTCGGCGATGGCGTAGCCCATCTTGCCGGAGGAGCGGTTGGTGATGTAGCGGACCGGGTCGATGCGCTCGACGGTGGGCCCGGCCGTGACCAGCACGCGCCTGCCCGCGAAGTCCTGTTTTCCGCTGAGCAGCGCCTCAAGCGCCTCGACGATCTCCCGGGGCTCGGCCATGCGGCCCACGTCGTCGTCGCCGCAGGCCAGGCGGCCCCTGCCGGGGCCCACCGTGCGCGCGCCGCGGGACAGCAGCACCATCACGTTCGCCTTGGTGGCCGGGTGCCGCCACATGTTGGCGTTCATCGCCGGGGCGATCAGAAGCGGCGCGGTCATGGCCAGCGCGGTGGTGGACAGCAGATCGTCCGCGATGCCGCAGGCCAGCTTGGCCAGGCAGTTCGCGGTGGCCGGGGCGATCACGAAGGCGTCCGCCCACTTGGCCAGCGAGATGTGGGCCAGCGCGTCCCGCGGGGCGAAGGTGTCGGTGCAGACCGGGTTGCCGCTGAGGGTCTCAAAGGTCAGCGGCGGCACGAACTTGACGGCGTTCTCCGTCATCACCACGCGCACCCGCGCGCCCTGCTTCACCAGCCGGCTGACCAGGTCGCAGGCCTTGTAGGCCGCGATGCCGCCGGTCACGCCCAGCACGATTTGCTTATCCTTCAACATGGGATATGATAACCTCCGATTATTGAGCGCCCGAGCGAAGCGAGGGCTGAGGGCGCAAGCGCAGGAGCGAAGCGACAAGACGCGCCCGAAACCCGCGGCCCGCAATCCGTTGCGTGGACGCGGGGCGAAACGGCAAATAGCGAAACCGACGGACATCGGGTTTCGCTGTGTGTCA